>JANOAQ010000260.1:0-21050 GCA_031411195.1 Burkholderiaceae bacterium
GTACGACCCGCCGATGCGACGCACCGCAAGGCCAGTGTGTGCAGCCCGCGTTTCGAACCGGGTCCAGGCAGACACCGCGCTGCGTCGACAACCGACCGCGTTCCGGCACATGAATGCGACAACCCACCATCCGACCCATGCTGCGCTACAAAACCGTCCCCGTCACACCCTTCCAGCAAAACTGCTCCATCCTCTGGTGCGACCAGACGATGCAGGCCGCCGTGGTCGACCCTGGTGGCGACCTGGATGTGCTGCTGGCCGAGGTGGCACGCCGGGGGGTTTTGCTCACGCAGATCTTGCTGACGCACGCCCACATCGACCACGCGGGTGGCACCGGCCAGTTGGCCCGCGAGCACGGGCTGCCCATTGTCGGCCCGCATCCGGGCGACCAGTTCTGGATCGATGGGCTGGCAGCGCAGGCGCGCCAGTTCGGCTTTGCGCCGGCCGAGCCCTTCACACCCACCCGCTGGCTGGCCGATGGCGACACCGTCACCGTGGGCCAAAGCACGCTCCAGGTACGGCATTGCCCGGGCCACACGCCAGGGCATGTGGTGTTTCACAGCGCCGAGGCGCAACGCGCCTTTGTCGGTGATGTGCTGTTTGCCGGCAGCATCGGCCGCACCGACTTTCCCGGTGGCGACCACGCCACGCTCATCGCCAGCATCACTGAGCGGCTTTGGCCCATGGGCAATGACACCGTCTTCATCCCCGGCCATGGGCCGGAAAGCACCTTCGGGCGCGAGCGCCGCAGCAACCCCTACGTGGCCGACGCGTGATGCGCAAAGTCCGCCGCCGCGGTGGCCTTTGGTGAAAACCGCACAAATCCGTCCGGGCAGAGATCACCAAACGGGTTGAGAGCGGCTGCCTAAGCTTTGGTCCATGCAAGAAGGCGCGCGTCCTGCGCTGCCGTTGCTCCGGAGAAGCGCCATGTTCGATCTGCTCGATTCCACCTTCGCCCGCCCCACTGAGCGGCTGTCGGCACGGCCGGCGCCCGCCACGGGCGCGCAGACCGCTGTCTACCCCGTGGGGCACGCAGGCAGCCGTGGCCGGTCCTACGGCGGGCCCGAGCGGCGCGGCGCCGCCTCATTGCCGGCCCGGCGCATGGCCCAGATGCTCGACACCCTGGACTACGGCATGCTTCTGCTCGACGACCTGGGCGCGGTCGTCCACGTCAACAAGGCCGCGCGCCGCGATCTGGATGCGCTGCACCCGCTGCAGTTGGTGGGCAGCCAATTGCAGGCCCGCCTGAGCTTGGATGCACAGCCACTGCACGATGCACTGATGGGCGCCACCCGGCGCGGCCTGCGCCGCCTGCTGTGGCTGGGCGAGGGCGAGCACCGGGTGAGCGTGGCGGTGGTGCCGCTGCCCGCCCTGGGCGTCGACGAAATGCCTGGCGCCACCCTGCTGCTGGGCAAACGCCAGGTTTGCGAAGCGCTGACAGTGGACTGGTTTGCGCGCAACCACGGCCTGACCATGGCCGAAACAGCGGTGATGCGCGGCCTGTGCGCCGACCTCACGCCGATCCAGATTGCAGCCCGCCAGGGCGTGGGCCTGGCCACCATCCGCACGCAGATCGGCAACATCCGCATCAAGACGGGTGCCTGCAGCATCCGCGCCCTGGTGCGCCAAGTGGCCGTGTTGCCGCCCTTGGTCAGCGCGCTGCACAGCCCGGCTGGCCAGGTGCCGGTGGCCGCCGGCAACGACCGGGTGTTGAACTCCTGAGCCTGGCCGGTGGGTGGGCCGGTGGGTGGGCCGATGGGTGGGCCGATGGGTGGGCCGGTGTGTTGGCCGACGGGTGGGTCGACGGCAGGGTCGGTGGGCCACCCGGACGAGCTTGGTACGGCACGGTTAGCATCCCCGGCACGGTGCCGGACCGCACTTCGGCCGCACCGCGTTGCCCATGGCCCAGAACCCAGAACCCACCCAACTGTTGTCCGCTGGCGCTTTGGCGCCAACCGCCATGTCGCCCGATCTCATCGAGCTGGCTTCGCGCGGTGAGGTGCGGCGCTACCGCAAGGGCACCTTGCTGATCCAGGAGGGCGACCAGGGCGACACGATCTTCATCATCCAGAGCGGGCGTCTGCGCGCCTTCAGCGTGGGTGACAACGACCGCGAGATCACCTACGGCGTCTACGGCGTGGGTGAATACATGGGCGAGATCAGCCTCGACGGCGGCCTGCGCTCGGCCAGCGTGATCACGCTGGAGACCACCGTCTGCTCGGTGGTGGGCCGGCGTACCCTGGAGCGCTTTCTGGCCGAGCGGCCGGCCTTCGCCTTCGAGCTGCTGGCCAAGGTGATACGCCGCGCGCGCACGGCCACCCTGGGCGCGCGCCAGTTGGCGCTCAACGATGTGTACGGCCGGCTCAAGGACCTGCTCGATCGCCAGGCCACAGCCCATCACGGCGGCACCCGGCGTGTGGGCGAGCGCCTGACCCATCAGGAGATGGCCAACCGGCTGGGCTGCTCACGCGAGATGGTGAGCCGCCTGATGAAGGACCTGGAACGCGGCGGCTATGTCGATGTGCAGGATCACCACATCGTGCTGCTCAAGACGCTGCCCCAGAAATGGTGACGGGCCCCCCGGCTGCCGGGTACGGCAGCCGACCCCCCAAGGGGGTTGCGGGCCGGCTTGGGAGCTGAGGCCGGACACAGGGCGTCCCTGCGGACGGCCTGTGCCTGCCGAAGGCCGACGGCCTCTGGCCGGCGGCGGCCCGGCGCTCGGCCCGCGCTGCTGCGATGCGTGCCAGCGAACGCAGCCGCCGGGTGCCAAACTCACCCGCCGGTTGCGGTGACCTCGCGCAGGGCGCGCGCCAGCGTGGCGCCGTCCACCGGCTTGTGCAATACGCGGTGGCCACTGGCCAATATGCTGGCCAGGGTGTGGGGCGCCGTATCACCCGTGACCACCAGGGTGGCCACCTGCCCCAGCTCGGCGCGCAGGGCGGCCAAGGCGCTCAGGCCATCGCCTTCTCGCAAGCGGTGGTCGGCCAGGATCACGGCGGGGCGAAAGCCGGCACGCACCAGGGTCAGGGCCTCGGCCTGGTTTTCAGCGCACACGGCCACGCAGCCCATTTGCTCCAGCAGGCTTTGCATGGCCTCGCGGATGTCGGGCTCGTCGTCGATCACCAGCACCGGCAAACCGCCGACCCGCACGCCAGGATCGGTGACATCGAGCAAAGCCGGCGCCTCGTGCGCCGGCGACGCTGCAGGATGTCCGGGTGGCAGCAGCAGTTCGACCCGCGTGCCCTGGCCGAGCTGGCTGTGCAGCTGCAGCCCGGCTTCCAGCAATACGGCGATGCGCCGCACGATGGACAGGCCCAGCCCCAGGCCCAGGCTGCGATCGCGTGCCGGGTTGTCGGCCTGGTAGAACTCTTCGAACACGCGCGCCTGGTCGGCCACCGCAATGCCGATGCCGGTGTCGACCACCGCCAGGCGCACGCGGCCGTCGTCGGCCCGGTCGGCCTCCAGACGCACGCCCCCGCTGCGCGTGAACTTCAGCGCATTGCCCAGCAGGTTGGTCAGCACGCGGCGCAGCAGGTCGGCGTCGCTGTACACGGTCAACGGGCCGGTGGGCAACTGCACGGTCAATGTCAGCCCCCCCTGTGCGGCCAGCGGGCGAAACTCACTGGCCAGGCTGTCGAGCATGGGGGCCAGATGCAGGTTGCGCCAGTCCACCTTCACGGCGCCGGCGTCCAGGCGCGATACGTCGAGCAGGCCATCGAGCAGGCCGGTGCTCTGGCGCAGCGCGCGCTCGATGTTGTCGGCCATCTTCACCATCTTGGGCTGGCCCTCGCGCCGCGCCAGCATGGCCAGGGCATAGGCGCTGATCGACAGGGCCTGCAGCGGCTGGCGCAGGTCGTGGCTGGCAGCGGCAAAAAAACGGGTCTTGGACTCGCTGGCGGCGTTGGCCTTGTCGCGCTCGGCGCGCAGCGAGGCGGCCAGTTGCTCGTTGTCCCAGGCCAGAGACACCATGCGGTGCATCGCCCGTTGCTGATCGCGTGACTGCGCATACAACACCCCGAACAGGCACGCGATCAGAACGGCCAGACCGCTGCCCACGGCATGCCCCTGCAACAACCAGCCGGCCACCAGGCTGCCACCCACCAACAGGCTCCACAGGCCAAACACCCTGGGCTGCCAGGCCGTTGCCACCACCGCACCCGAGGCCATGCCCACGCTGACGGTGGTGATCGCGTAGTGCTGCTCGACCAGCGATCCGGCAAAAACCAGGCCCGTGGCCAGGGCCAGCAGCGCCGCCAGCCCCACCACCATGGTCGCCAGTTGGTCGTTGGCGCGCCGCTTGTCAGCCGGCGGGTGGCGCTGCCAACGCCGCACCATGACCCAACGCCAGCAGTGCATGGACCCCATCAGAACGAACCAAACCAAGGCCGCCGCAGGCCAGCCGGCCAGCCACACCTGCCAGGCCAGAAACCCGTCGATCAGCAGAAGCACTGCCGGCACGCGCAACAGCGACCCGGCGGTGAGCGCAAAGCGCATGGCCTCCACGCGATCGAGCAGCCCCGGGTTGGCCAGCAGGGCATCGTCGGAACCGGGTGCCACGGCAGGAAATACGGTCGACATGGTGTTGAGCCCAAGGCGCTTGGGGCGCGCCCTGGTTCACTGTAGCCGGCCTGCAGGAGGCCAGGCTGGCCTCATCAGCCCGCAGGCGGACTGAAGTGCCGATCGGGCTTGGGCGCGTCGTCGTAGACCGGCGCCAGTCGGTCCAGGCGGGCCTCGATGTCGTGGATGCGGGTCTCGCCCGACGGGTGGGTGCTCAGGAACTGCGGCGGCGCACCCTTGCTGGCAGCCATCATCTTTCTCCACAGTGACACGCCGGCCGCCGGCTTGTAGCCGGCCTTGGCCGCCAGCACCAGGCCCAAGGCATCGGCCTCGCTCTCGTCATCGCGCGAGAAGCGCAGCGTGAGCAGGTTGCCGCCCAGGTTGGCCAGGGCATTGCCCGTGTTGCCCAGCCCCAGCAGCGCGCTGCCCAGCTGGATGGCACCATTGGTGGCCATGGTCTTGCCCATGCGTTCGCGGGCGTGCTCCAGCAGGGCATGCGCCACCTCGTGGCCCATGATCATGGCCACCTCGTCGTCGGTGAGCTTGAGCTTGGCGAGGATGCCGTAGTAGAAGGCAATCTTGCCCCCGGGCATGCAGAAGGCATTGAGCTCCTGCGAGCCGATCAGGTTCACCTCCCATTGCCACTGCTGGCTGCGCGAGTTGCAGCCGGCAGTGAACGGAATGATGCGCTTGGCGATGTAGTTCAGGCGCTGCACCTGGTCGTTGCTGGCCGGGCCCAGCGCACGTTGGCTGGCCGCCTGCTGCAGCATCTGGCGGTAGTTCTGACCCGCAGCGCGCTCGACCTGGTCGGCCGAGACCAGCTTGCTCAGGCTCGAGCGCCTGCATTCGGTGTCCTGCGCGGCGGCAGGCGTGACCACGCCCAGCGCGGCCAGCGCCCCCGCACCGAACAATGCGCCACCCAGGCGGCGCCTCGCGTGCAGGGCGCAGCGGCAGGCCTGGGCATGGGCCAGGGCAGGTGCCAGCACATCGGCATCGGTGTTGAAGGCGTTGGTTGGCATGATCGGCATGAACGGCATGTGAGGGGCTTCACGGCGAGAACAAGGGCACGCGCGCAAGCGGTGGCCGAGGGGGGGCGGATTGTGGATCAATCGTCCGGGGGTGCGCCGGGGCTCACCTCCAGCCGTTGCACGGCCTGCCGCATCGTCCACAACATCACCAACGCCGGCACGGCCAGCACGGTGGACACGATGAAGAAAGTAGGCCAGCCGATCGACTCGGCCAGCACCCCGGCCAGCGGGCCCACCCAGACCCGGCCCACCGAGGCAAACGCGCTGAGCATGGCGAACTGGGTGGCCGTGAAGCGCTGCTGGGTCAGGCTCATCATGAAGGCCAGGAAGGCCGCCGTGCCCATGCCGCCGGCGATGTTGTCGAAGGCGATCACCGCCAGCAGTGCGCCATCCACCGGCGTGGCCTGCTTCAGCGATACGAAGCCCCAGTCGAAGGCGGGCAGCAGCACCGTGCCCAGCGTGCCCTTGCCCTGCGCGGCCAGCCACCAGTAGCCCATGTTGCTGACCATCTGCAGCACGCCGAACAGCAGCAGCGCCCGCCACAGGCCCATGCGCAGCATCAACGCGCCGCCGGCCAGCGCACCGCCGATGGTCAGCCACAGCCCCAGCACCTTGTTGACCACGCCCACCTCGGCCGAACTGAAGGCCATGCCCTTGAGCAGAAACGGGGTGACCAGCGAAACGGCAAAGGCGTCACCCAGCTTGTAAAGCACGATGAAAACCAGAAAGAAGGCCGCGCCCGGCTGCGAAAAGTACGCGCCCAACCCGCCCAGCAGGGTGGCAAAACGCGCCGCGCGTGCGGCCCACGCCGCCAGCGGCAGGGTGAAGGCCAGGCCCATCAGCAAGGCCACCAGGTCGGTCCAGCGCAATTTCAGCGACGCGGCCATGGCACTGCGCTCCAGCCAAGGTGCCAGCAGGCTCCCGGCCACCGGCGTGAACACCTGCTGCGTGACCACGTAACCCGTGGCCACGGCCAGCAGCACGGCGGCAAAGCCGAACAAGTCCTGCCGCCCCGCCACCAGCACCGGGCCGGCGCCCGTCAAGGCTGGCAACTTGGGCAAGGCCAGGGCCGACACCACGGCGGCCACCACCATCACCAACGCCATCCAGCGGTAGACCTCGGGCCAGCTGAGGCCGCCGCCCTGCACCGGGTCGGTCCAGATCATGGTCAGCCCGCCCGAGATGACCATGGCCGCACGGTAGCCGGCCACATTGAGCGACGAGCCCATGCCGCGCTCGGCCGGGGGCAGCAGATCGGTGCGGTAGGCGTCGATCACCACATCGTGCGAGGCCGAGACAAACGCCACCGTCACCGCCAGCAGCGCAAAGGTCTGCAAGGCGCCGGTGGGCGAGAAAGCAGCCATGCCCATCAGGCCCGCAGCCAGCCCCAGTTGCGTGATCACCAGCCAGCCACGCCGGCGCCCGAGCCAGGGCACGAAGGGCTCGAAGCGGTCCATCAACGGCGCCCACAGGAACTTGAAGGTGTAGGGCAGGCCCACCAGGCTGAGAAAGCCGATGGTCGCCACATCCAACCCCGCCACGCTGAGCCACGCCTGCAGGGCCTGGCCGGTGAGCGCCAGGGGCAAGCCGCTGGCAAAGCCCAGCAGGGCCACCACGGACAATCGGACCAGGGCGCCACGGCGGCGCGCTGCGGTGGGGATGACAGGGGCTTGATCGGGCATCAAGCCATTCTAGGAAGCCGGGCCGAATGCCCGACCGCCCAGGCTCATGACGCCGGGCGCCGGGCGTCGGCCGAAGGCTGGAGGCGCTCTTCGGCCTGCTTGTAGACGGCCTCGGCCAGCGCCAGCAGCTGCTCGCGCGGCAACTTGCCCACCAGCGCACAGCCATAGCCGTCTTCAACCCAATAGAACAGGTTCAGGTCGCCATCACGCTGGAAGCGGAACGCTGTGCTCGCGCCCGCCTCGGGCTTGCGCAGGTAGAGCGTGACGCGCTGTCCACCACGGTTCTGGTACATCAGCTGCGCACTGGGGCCGGCCGCATCGGGCAGCAGGCGGCCACCCACCAGCTCGAAGCCTTGCGCCCGCAGGTCGTACAGCTGTACCGGCATGTCCAGGCGCTTGCTCAGCCAGCGCGCCAGGTGTTCTTCCTGCGCGCGCTGCTCGGCCGCGCTGCCCTGGGCGACATTCACTTCGACCGGGTGGCGCACTTCGGGCGCATAGACGGCATGGGCCACGGCGGCGCGGTGTTGCCAGCCGCCGTTTCGCACCTTGCTGCCGTCCGACCAAGGCAGCGGCAAGGCCGCCAGGCCGACCGGCTCACCACGACTCATCGAAGTGCCGACCCACCCGCCCGCCAGGCCACCGGTCAGCAGCAGGCCGGCCACCACGGCCACACGGCGCCACCTGGCTTGATTGGCCGCAGCCAGCAGCGTGGCCCCGGGCGCCTGCACCGCCTGCAACAGGGCGGGCGGGATGGGCTCATCGAGCACCGGATCGAAGCGGGCGCGCAGTGCATCGCGGTCGGCCGCCCAAAGGCGCACCTGCGCGGTTTCTTCGGGGTGGTCGCGCAGCCAGGCATCCACTTGGCTGCGGGTGGTGGCGTCGAGCTCGCCGTCCAGCCAGGCAGACAGCGTGGCTTGGTCGGGGCGGTCAGGGGGCAACGTTGTATTCATGGTCAGATCACCCGCCGCAGCGGGCGCACCCCTTCGGGGCGGCTGCGGCCTTCAAGGCTGTCGCGCAAGGCGGCGCGGCCGCGCGAAATCCGCGACATCACCGTGCCGATGGGAATGCCCAGCGCCTCGGCGCATTCGGCATAGCTGAACTGCTCGACGCTGACCAGCAACAGCGGCTCGCGCTGCTCGACGGGCAGGCGCGCCAGGGCGTTGACCAGGTCGATGCGCAGGCCCACGTCGGCGCCCGGGTCGGCCCGTTGCAGGTCTTGCTGGGCGTCGATCTGGGCCGGGTCAACGATGGACAGGCGGCTGTCGCGCCGGCGCTGGTCCAAGAACGCGTTGTGCGCGATGGACAGCAACCACACCAGCATGTCGCGCCGCTGGTCGAACTGGTGCCAGTGCGCCAGGGCCCGCTCCAGCGCGGTTTGCACCAGGTCGTCGGCGGTGCCGGTGTCGAAGGTCAGCGAGCGGGCATAGCGCCGCAACCGCGGGATGGCGGCAAGCAGTTGCTGGCGAAAGATGTCGGGCGCTTGCACAGGAGGCTTACGGGTGGGGGTAAGCCATTATTCCCTTCAGAGGGCAGGCGGGATGACAGAGTCACCAAGGTGCAGCCAAACGCACAGCGGGCACAACACAATTGCATTTTTGCAAGACAAGACGGGCCGGCGCCCTGCCGAAGCAGCCCGATGGAGACGCGGCCGATGTCGGAACTGGATTGGAGTGACCTGCGCTACGCCCTGGCCGTGGGCAGCACCGGAGGCCTGGCGGCCGCGGCGCGCCAACTGGGTGTGAACCACACCACCGTGCTGCGCCGGCTCGATGCGCTGGAAGTGCGCCTGGGCGCACGCCTGTTCGAGCGCTCACGCCACGGCTACCAGCCCACCGAGGCCGGCGCCCTGGTGCTGGACCAGGCCCGCCGCATGGCCGACCAGGCCGAAGAGATCGAGCGCCGCGTGGCCGGCCGCGACCGCGAGCTGACCGGCCTGCTGCGCGTGACCACCGCCTTCGTGGTGATGGAGCACCTGCTGCCCGAGCCCCTGGCCAGCTTTGCGCGCACCTACCCGGGCATCGAGGTGGAGGTGGTGGAAAACGCCTTCCTCGTCGACCTGAGCCGCCGCCATGCCGATGAATCGGCCAGCTGGTCGCGGCGCGAGGCCGACGTGGCCCTGCGCCTGAGCGCGCAGGTGGCCGATCATTTGGTGGGCCGGCCGCTGGGCGACACCCGTTGCCGGGTGTATGCCAAGCGGGACGCGCCCGGCCTGCCCCAGGGCGTGACGCCGCTGGCCAGCCTGCTGCACGACGCACCCTGGGTGGCCTTCGAGCGCGACAGCCAATCGCGCGTGTACGACCAGTGGATGCGCAAGCACCTGCCGCCCACCCAGGTGCGGCTGCGGGTGGACATCTTCAATGCCGTGGCCGCCGTGCTGCGCACCGGGCTGGCGGTGGGCATCCTGCCCACCTTCGTGGCCGCGCGCCACCCCGAGCTGGTGGCCGTGTCCGACCCCATCCCCGAGCTGAACGTGCCGGTGTGGATGCTGACCCACCCCGACCTGCGCCAAACCGCCAAGGTGCGCGCCTTCATGCAGCATGTGGGCGACCAGGTGGCCGCCCTGCTGGCGGCCGCACCACACTGAGCTTGAATTACCCGGCCCCGTACCCAGCTAGGCCGGATGAGCACCGCCACCGACACCCACCACGTGGCCTGCGCCCATTGCGGCGCGGTCAACCGCCTGCCCACGCAACGGCTGGGCGACAACCCCGACTGCGGCCGCTGCCACCGCCCGCTGCTCGATGGCCAACCCGTCGAGCTGGACGATCGCCGCTTCGACGACTTCGTGCGCCAGACCACGTTGCCGGTGCTGGTGGACTTCTGGGCGCCCTGGTGCGGCCCCTGCCGGCAGATGGCGCCGCAATTCGAAGCGGCCGCGCGCCAGTTGAAGGGCCGCGCGGTGCTGGTCAAGGTCAACAGCGACGACAGCCCAGAGGCCAGCGCGCGCTTTGCCATCCGCAGCATCCCCACGCTGGTGCGCCTGCAAGGGGGGGTGGAGGTGCGCCGCCAGTCGGGCGCCGTGCCGGCGGCGCAGATCGTGGCGATGGCCGCCAGCTGAAGTTCCCGCAGGGCGGCCCGCGCCAGGGCTCAGCGGTGGGTGTCGAACCACTCCCGCAACTGGCGCAGCACCTGCAGGGCCTGGGCCAGGTCGGCGGGTGCAGAAGCCGACGTCAACTCGGCCAGCTCGGTCCCCAGCAACGCCACCGCGCGGTGCCGCTCGGCCAGGCCGGCGGGTGTGAGGCTGACCAGCTTGCCACGCCCGTCGGCCGGATCGGCTTGCACGGCCAGCCAACCCTTGGTCTGGAGGCGGCCCACCGTGTTGGTCATCGCGCCCTTCGTCACTTGCATGGCCTGGGCCAGTTGCACCAGCGAGCGCTCACCCCCCAGCCGGGTGAAGTGGTTGAGCAGGGTGAACTGCGACAGATTGAGGCCCGGCGCCAGCAGGCGGTCAGCGCGGTTGCACGACAGCTGGCTGATGATGCCCACCTCGTTGAGCACCTGGAAGACCAAGGGGTCTTCCAGCGCAGGCAGTTTGGCCGTCGGTTTGGTCGGCGGGCGACCGGCGGATCGGGACGTGGGCATGGCAGGCATCACAGGGCGGCGGGCACGGCGCCGGGACCGCCATTCTCGGTCCGTCGCCAACCCGAATGGCCGGGCGCCTCAGCCGGCGCCGGGCCGCCCCAAGGCGGCTGAGCGCCCCCTCGGGGGGCAGGCGCGCAGCGACGTGGGGGCGGACATCTCAGGCCACGAGTTGGCGCGCCAGACCGCGTCGGGGTGCCGCAGGTGCAGCCCGGCTGCCTTCGGGCAGGTGGCCGACCCGGGCCAGCATCTGCACGGTGAAGGCAGGCGCCGGCGAGTCCAGCAGCGTGTGCACCGCCCGATAAGGCCCGGCCACCTCGGGATATTCCTGCAGCGATTGCTCATTGGGGTGCAGGGCCAAGCCCTGGGCCGTGGCGGCCAGGTTCACCCGCACATAGGCCTGGCCCGCTTCGATCTGCTGGCTGCGGCGGTTGCCTTCGGTCACCAGCCACAGGTAGGCCGGCGTGGACGCGGTGAGGGCGTCGAAATCGCGGATCTGGCCCTGGATGGCGGGTGAGTCGGCGCCGGGGTAGCGGCTGCGGTCGAACAGGCCCACCCGCTCCAGCGCCACCAGCATCGGGCTGACGATGCTGATGCCGTCACGGTGGGCATCGATCTCGCGCCCGCCCACCCGCAGCACGTGCATCGACTCCATCATCGTGGCCTCGGTCGACAGCTCCAGCCGCCAGGCCTCGCGCACGATCTGGCGCAGCGCGGCCAGCTTCGGGCCGTCTGCGGGTGCCGCGCCGGCCAGGCCGAAACGCACCGATCCCGCCGGCACGGCCGACTGCAAGGCCTGCACCTGTTGTGCGGTGGGCGGGCGGGCCGGGTCGTAGGCGCGGCGGTCGGTGCGGCGCAACAGCAGCTGGGCAAACAGCGGGTCGCGCGGCGTGGCGGCGTCGGGCAGCAGGCGCACGTGGGCAAACGGCCGGCCGTCCAGCCGGGCACCGGGCTCGCCTTCGGGAAACCAGACCACCTGCGCGCGGTGGCCACGCTCTGCGGCGGCCATCACCAGCAGCGCCATGAAGGCGCCGACACCCATCAGGATCTGGCGGCCGAAGGGGTCGGTGGCGGGCAGCAGGCGCTGGGTGTCCAGCCGCAGGGTGATCTCGCCGGCCTGGCGTATATCGGCCAACCACGGTTGCTGGTTGTGCGGGTTGGGCGCCAACAGCGCACACGACAGGACCCAGCGGCGCAAGTCGGTCTCGCCCGCCGGCGCCTGCCAAGCCGCCACGGCCGATGCGGGCACCCGCGCCGCCCAGAAGGCAGCGCCGGTGCCGACCGCCGCTGCGGCCACGAAGCCACCCCCGGCGAGGCGAAGGATGTTGCGGCGTTGCATGGGGTGTCCTGGTTCGAGTGGGGGTGCTTTTAGTTTAACGTTAAACCATATAGGCGCGCAAGCGGGCTGCGCGCCTTGCCATCGGCGGCGGCCTGGCGGGTTTGATCGCGGCGCCAGCGTGCCCGCAAGACCGGGGTCCGGGGCCAGGCCCCGGTGGCTCAATAACCCGCGCTGCGGTTCACCGCGTTGGGCAGGGGCTGGCCCGCGCGCAGGGCCGCCAGGCCGGCCAGAAACTGCCGCGCCACCGTGTGGGGCGAGCTTTGCGCCGCGATGTGCGGCGTGATGGTGATGCCAGGCACGGCCCACAGCGGGTCTTCGGCCACCATGGGCTCGACGGCCTGCACATCCAGCGCGGCGCCGGCCAGCTGGCCCGACTGCACGGCGGCGATCAGGTCGGCTTCGACCACATGGCCACCGCGTGCGATGTTGACGAAAAAAGCGCCCGGCGCCATGGCCGCAAAGGCCGCGGCATCGAGCAGCTTGTCGGTCTGCGCCGTCAGCGGCAGGGCGTTGACGACGATCTGCGCACCGGCCAGGGCCTGGTGCAGCGGCAGCCCGCCGCGGCGCCAACCGTGCACTTCAAAGCCCAAGGCTTCGAGCACTCGGCCGCAATCCTGCCCCACCGCGCCATAACCCAGCACCACGGTGCGGTGGCGGGCGGCAGCCAGGGGGTGGCGGCGCCAGTCGCGCCGGGGCTGCTGCTCATCGTAGCGGGCCAGGCCACGCGCATGGCGCAGCACCATGGCCGCCACGTACTGGGCGATGCCCAGGGCCTGGTCGGGGTCGACCACCCGTGAGACGGCCACGCTGGGCGCCAGCTCGGGCACCAGCAGCTTTTCAACCCCCGCCGCCATCGAGCACACCCAGCGCAATGCAGGCAGGCGGCTGGCCACGCCGGCGGGAAAGCGCCAGCCCAGCACCACCTCGATGCCGGCCAGCGCCGCGTCGTCCAGGCTGCGGCTGAAGGGCAGCAGCTTGAGCTCGGGCGCCTGGGCGGCCAGGGCGGCCACCAGCGGGGCGGCCATCGGGTTGTCGGCCAGCAGCAGGACGGGTGCAGAGGGGTTGTTCATGGCGGCGCAGTGTGGGGCCGGGCTCGGCGCCTACCTATCACCCCGGTGACGGCGGCCGGGCGCAGCCCCGCCTGGGCGCAAGCCACAATCACAGCGCCCGCACCCGGCGGGTGGAGCCCCACGATGACGATGCTGAACGAAACCCACGAGCCTGGCCTGCGCAGCTGGGTGGCCTCGGCCAATGCGGCCAATGCGACCGGCAGCGACTTTCCGATCCAGAACCTGCCGATGGCGGTGTTTCGCCGGCAAGGCTCGGCCGAGCGCTTTCGCGGTGGCGTGGCCATCGGCGACCAGATCGTCGACCTGGCAGCGGTGGCGGCGCAAGGCCTGCTGGACGGCGAGGCCGGCGAGGCCGCCCAGGCGGCAGCCGGCGACACCTTGAATGCCTTGATGGCGCGCGGGCCCGCATCGTGGTCGGCGCTGCGCCTGGCGCTGTCGCGCGCGCTGCGCGAAGGGGCGGTGGACCAATCGGCGCTAGCCGCTTGCCTGGTGCCCCAGGCCGAGGCCGAGCACACCGTGCCGGCCCGCATCGGCGACTACACCGATTTCTACACCTCGGTCTACCACGCCACCAACATCGGCCGCCAGTTCAGGCCCGACAACCCGCTGCTGCCCAACTACAAATGGGTGCCCATCGGCTACCACGGGCGCTCGTCGAGCATTGGTATCTCGGGCCAGCAATTTGCGCGGCCGGTGGGCCAGACCATGCCACCCGGCGCCACCGAGCCGCGCTTGGGCCCCTGCCAGCGGCTGGACTACGAGCTGGAGCTGGGCATCTTCGTGGGCGCCGGCAACCCCGCGGGCGAGCCCATCCCCATCGCGCACGCCGAAAACCATGTGTTCGGCCTGTGCCTGCTCAACGACTGGTCGGCACGCGACATCCAGGGTTGGGAATACCAGCCCCTGGGGCCTTTCCTGGCCAAGAATTTCGCCACCACGATCTCGCCGTGGATCGTCACGCTCGAAGCGCTGGCGCCGTTCCGGCTGCCCTTCACCCGCCCGGCCGACGACCCGCAGCCCTTGCCCTACCTGCAGTCAGGCGCCAACCAGGCGCATGGGGCGCTGGATCTGCAGTTGCAGGTACTGCTGCAGACCGAGGCGATGCGCGCCCAGGGCCAACCTGCGGCACGCCTGACCCAGACCAGCTACCGCCACGCCTACTGGACCATGGCCCAGCTGGTGACCCACCACACGGTCAACGGCTGCAACCTGCAGCCCGGTGACCTGTTCGGCAGCGGCACGCTGTCGGGCCCCACACTGGATGAAGCCGGCGCGCTGATCGAGCTGACGGTCGGCGGCAAGCAGCCGCTGACCTTGCCCAATGGCCAGACCCGCGCCTTTCTCGAAGATGGCGACACGGTGGTCATCCAGGGCTGGTGCGAGAAGCCGGGTGCGGCGCGCATCGGCTTTGGCGAGTGCCGTGGCACGGTGCTGCCTGCCCGCCAAGCCCCGCCTGCCTGAGCCCGCCCCACCGCACAGGCGCAACTTGTATTGACAAGCCCGCCGCGCCCCCCGAGCATGCGCGGCAACCACGCCACACCGGCGCGGACCATCCTGAGGAGAGCCCCATGGCCAAGAGCCAGCAACGCGGTACCAAAGAGGCCAAGAAGCCCAAGAAGGACGACGGCACGTCCAAGCCCCTGTCACCCGGCGCGGTGATGGCCCCCATCACCACCGTGGTGCCCGAGCGCGGCAAGAAAGCCAAGGCGAAGTAAGCCCCCTGAAGGCCCGGCCAAGCCGGTTCCGCGGCGTCCATGGGGTCAGTCAAACCCATGCGACCAGTTCACTTGGCCGGTCGCTTGCTCTCGTCGATGTCCACCAGGTGCCACCAGCGATGCCAGAACAGGCCGCGCCGGTAGCCCACGAACCAGGGCTGGGTGAGGTCGTTGTAGAAGCGGTGCACATGGTGCCGGTAGGGCGAGAAGGCCAGGGCGATGCGCTTGGATTCCAGGAACAGCGCGTCGCGCTCGGCGCCATCGGGCAGGCGCGAGAGCTGCTCGTAGAGTTCATCCATGCGCGCATGGCGAAAGCGCGACAGGTTGCCACTGCCGATGGCCGGGCCGTAGAAATACAGCAGGGCACTTTGGCCGTCCAGCTGCGATGCCGACGAGCCCAGCACCCACACCTGGAACTTGCCGGCATAAGCCGCCTTCAAGTTCTCGGGCCACTGCGCCACCAGGAACTCCACGCGGATGCCCACCTTCTTCAGGCTCTTCTGCCAATGCGCATCCAGCTCGCGCTGCAACGCATCGGAGTGGGTGCGGCGCACCAGTTTCAGCGGCTTGCCGTCGGGCAGCTCGCGCCAACCGTCGCCGTCGCGGTCGATGTAGCCATACATGTCCAGCAGGGCGCGGGCCTTGGCCGGGTCGTAGCCCGTGGTGTCATTTCGAAAGTTGGGGTCGTAGCCCGTGGTGTGCGGCGAGGCCCAGGACTGCGCAGGGATGGCCTGGCCGCGCCGAACCACTGACAGCTCGCTGGGCAAGTCCACCGCCAGGTTGATGGCACGGCGCAGGGCCACTTTCTCGGGCGTGTAGCCGCCAATGACCGGGTCGTCCATGTTGTAGACGGTCATCCAGCTCTCGGGTCCGATGGTGCTGACGGCGCTGATGCCGCGCTTGGCCAGGTTGGGCGCCAGCCTGCCACCGGGCAAGGCCATGCCGCTGAACTCTTCGGGCAAGCGCTCCATGAAGTCGTGCTGGCCGTTCAGGAAGCTGAGCCAGCGCGGCTGGTTCTCTTCGATGATGTCGATCACCACCTCGTCCACCATCGGCAGGCGCCGGCCCTTGAACCGGGCCAGCAAGGCCTGGCCCGCCGCGTCGTCGGGCGCCGGGTGCGACTCATCCTCGTAGCGGCGCTCGCGGTAGCCGGGATTGCGTTCCAGCACTATCTGCGAGCTGCGCCGCCAGCTCTTGAGCCGGAACGCACCCGTGCCTACCGGGTGGGCATTGATCTGCTCGCCGTAGAACTCCACCACCTCGCGCGCCACGGCGCCGCCCGAGCCCGAATCGGCCAACTCCTCGATGAAGCGCGGCCGCGCCGAGCTGGTGCGGAACCGCAGCGTGTAGCGGTCCAGGGCACGCAGGCCGGGCAGCTCGCGGTCGTAGTCGAAGGGCAGGCGCTTTTCCTGCGTCTCTTGCCGCTGCTCGGCCAGGCCCAGCAGGCCCCACTCCTGCACCGTGCTCCAGCGCTGGCTCTTGAGCGCCGGGTCGGCCATGCGCTTGAAGGCATAAACATAGTCCTGGGCGACCAGCTCACGCTTGCGGCCCTTGAAGGCCGCGTCGTCGGCAAAGTGGATGCCAGGCTGGATGCGGACGGTGAACTCGGTGAAATCGGCATTGGCCTCGGGCAGGCCGGCGGCGGTGAGCGGCAGGAGCTTCGCCGGCCGCGCCAGGTGGTCATAGAAGTACAGCGCTTCGAAGATCTGCGCGGTGACGGTGCGCGAGTACAGGTCGCTGATGCGCGCGGGATCAAATCCGGTCTCGGCCACGCGGAAGGCATAGCGCAGCACCTTGGGCGGATCGGCGGCCTGAACGGCGGCGGCCGACAGCAGCGCCAGACTCAGGGCCGCCGACAGCGCGGCAATCTTCCGGGTGATCAGGCCCAACATGGGTCGATGCAGGCGTTGGGGCATGTCATGCCTGGGTCTTGGCCGGTCGGCGTGCGTGATCGATGTCCACCATGTGCCACCAATCCGACCAGAACGGCGTGCGGCGGTAGCCGCTGACCCAGGGGTGCAGCAGCTCGTTGGCCACCCGGTGCACCAGCACCTTGTAGGGCATGTAGGCCGCGGCCAGGCGCTTGGCTTCGAAGAAAAGTTGTTCACGCTCGGGCCCGTCGGGCAGTGACAGCATGCGCTCGTAGAGTGCGTCGAAGGCCGGCAGCTTGAAGCGCCCCAGGTTGGCCTCGCCAGACTGCGGGCCGTAGTAGTTGGACAGCGCTTCCTGCCCGTCGGGCTGCGCGGCCGAGCTGCCCAGCATCCACATCTGCAGCGAGCCGCCCAGCGCCGATTTCATGTTGATCGGCCACTGCGCGATCTTGAACTCGCAGCGCACGCCCACGTCGGTCAGGCAGCGGCGCCAGATGTCGTTGAACTGGCGGTAGATCTGCTCGGGCTCGGTGCTCATGGTCAGCACCAGGGGCTGGCCGTCCGGCGCCTCCCGCCAGCCGTCGCCGTTGCGGTCGATGTAGCCGTGCATGTCAAGGAGCGCGCGCGCGCGGGCCGGGTCGAACTCGGCCATGGTGCTGCGGAAGGCCGGGTCATAGCCCGTGGTACCCGGCAGCACGATGGAGTGCGCCGGCACCGCCTGGCCGCGGCGCACCAGGCGGATCTCGCGCGCCACGTCGTAGGCCAGCGACAAGGCGCGCCGCAGCGCCACCTTGTCGGGCGTGTAGCCACCCACCACCGGGTCTTCCATGTTGAAGTAGACCATCGCGCAATCAGCGCGCAGGGTGCGGTGCAGCTGCACGCCCAGGCGGGCCAAGTTGGGCGCGAGCTGGCCGTTGGGCACGGCCAGCAGTGAAAAATCGATCGGCACCATACCGGTGTTGGCCACCAGCGCATCGACCTGGCCGTTGAGAAAGCTCAGCCATTGCGGCTGGTTCTCTTCGACGATGGACACCTCCACCTCGTCGACCATCGGCAGGCGCCGGCCCTTGAAGCGCGCCAGGATGGCCTGGCCTTCGGCATCGCCCGCCGCTGGCTGGGCGTTGTAGAACTCCTCGCGAAAGCCCGGGTTGCGCTCAAGCACGATCTTGCTGGCGCGCACCCATTGCTTGAGCCGGAAAGGGCCGGTGCCCACCGGATGGTCGCCAACGTTCTTGCCGTAGAAGTTCAATACTTCGCGCGCCTGGGCCGGCAGCATGCTGGGGTTGGCCAGATTGAGGATGAAGCGCGGGCGCGCCGCCGCCAGGGTGAAGCGCACGGTGTAGCGGTCCAGCGCCTGCAGGCCGGCCACCGGGGCGTCATAGTCGAAGGGCTTGCGCCCGTCGAAGGCGGCCTTGCGCAGCTCGACCAGGCCCACCACGCCTTCGTCCAGCACGGTGGTGGCCACCGGGCTCTTGTTGGCCGGATCGACCGCGCGCTTGAAGCCAAACAGCACATCCTCGGCCACCAGCTCGCGGCGCTGGCCCTTGAAGGCCGGGTCGTCGGCAAAGTAGATGCCGCGCCGCAGCTTGACCGTCCACACCTTGAAGTCGGCCGACACTTCGGGCAGGCCATCGGCCAGGCGCGACACCAGCAGGCTGGGGCGGGCCAGGTGGTCGTAGCCGTACAGCGCCTCGAAGATGTGCGAGAGCACGGTGGCCGAGTACAGGTCAGTGGCCTGTACCGGGTCGAGGGTGCTCTCGGCGCCGTTGAAGAGCAGGCGTAGCACCTTGCGGCCGGCAGCTTCGGCCGGCGTCGAGGCCGCCGGTGCCGCGGCCGCGCCGGCCGGCCATTGGGCGGCGATGGGCGCGGCCAGCGCGCCCAGCAACAGCGTGCGGCGCGGGCCTGAAGGCTCGGGCGCATCGTTCAGGGCGGGCAAGGGTTGACCGAAGTCGGGCGATGTCGGGTGCATGCGCAAAGTTTGCGGCCACGGGCGGCCGGGGTGATGGCCGCCAACAGCGCAAGGGGCTGGATGGGAGCGCGCAGTCTAGCGGCGCCAACCCCCAACCTGGGGGCAGGCCCCCCGAACCAGGCACGGGGTTTGCGATAGGCCGGCCACCACAGCAAGCACCGGGCCCAGGCCCTAGACTCGCGCATCCTGAAAATCCGGCCCCCGGCGCCACAAGCACCGTGCGGGCTCAAGCACTGCTGGAGCAAACACGCCGATGCTGGCCTATGTCATCAAACGAATCTGGCAGATGGTGCCCACGCTGTTTGGCGTGGTGCTGCTGGTGTTCTTGCTGTTCCACTTCTTCGGCAGCGACCCCAGCATCATCCTGGCCGGCCAGAACGCGCGGCCCGAGCAGATCGCCGCCATCCGCCAGCAGCTCGGGCTGGACCAACCGGCCTACGTGCAGTTCTGGATCTTCCTCAAGCAGATCGCCACCTTCGACTGGGGCCGCAGCTGGGCCACCAATGAAGCGGTGAGCACCCTGTTTGCCAGCCGCATGCCGGCCACGCTGACGGTGATGGTGCCCATCCTGCTGCTCGACACCGTGCTGGCCGTGCCCATCGCCCTGGGCGTGGCCTATGTGCGTGGCTCCTTGACCGACCGCACGTTGATGGTGGCCACCACGGTGGCGCTGTCGATCAGCTTCCTGGTGTACGTGATCGTGGGCCAGTACGTGTTCGGCTTCCAGCTGGGCTGGTTTCCGGTGCAAGGCTGGAGCGACAGCTTCGCCACCAACCTGCTGCAGTACTCGCCCCTGCCGGTGCTGCTGGCAGTGATGGTGGGCATCTCGCCGCAGACGCGGCTGTACCGCAGTTTCTTTCTCGACGAGCTGGGCCACGACTACGTGCGCACGGCCCGCGCCAAGGGCCTGACCGAGCCCACGGTGCTGTTCAAGCATGTGCTGCGCAACGCGATGATCCCCATCCTCACCAATGTGGGCCTGGCGCTGCCGGGCATCTTTGTCGGCTCGTTCCTGATCGAGGTGTTCTTCTCCATCCCCGGGTTGGGCCGCGAGGTGCTGCTGGCGGTCAACCGCAGCGACTACCCCGTCATCCAGGCCGCCACGGTCTACCTGGCGATGATCACGATGCTGATCAACCTGGGTGTGGACCTTCTCTACAAGGTCGTCGATCCGCGGGTGGTCTTGCGATGAGCACGGTGATGAACCTGGCCGCCGAACCGCGTTCGGCCGGCGTCTGGCTCACCGCCTGGCGGCGCTTCAAGGGCGACCGGGTGGGCATGGTGTCGATGGTGGTGGTGCTGGTATTTTTGCTGCTGATCGCCGCCGCATCGGCAGGCTGGGTGGCCAGCCAGTGGCAGCGTGAACTGGGCGTGCCCAATGCACCACCCACTTTCGTGGGACCGCGTGCGGCCGAAAACGCGGGCACCCTGGCCGGCCCCGAAAGTCTGCCCGGCCAGGCCGTCGATCTCACCGACATCGACCCGCTGGCCCCGCGCTACGCCGAGTGGGCCGAGCGCGCCGCCAAGCTCAAGACGGCCGAGACGGTGAAGGCCGAGACCCTGCCGCTGGGGGCCGACCGCTTTGGC
This sequence comes from Burkholderiaceae bacterium, assembly GCA_031411195.1. GTDB lineage: Bacteria > Pseudomonadota > Gammaproteobacteria > Burkholderiales > Burkholderiaceae_C > Pseudaquabacterium. The sequence continues at coordinate 20,398 of JANOAQ010000260.1, forward strand.
CGCGACGTGCTGGCCAAGGCCATCAAGGGCACGCAGATCTCGGTCTTCGTCGGCGTGCTGGCAGCGTTGCTGGCCACGCTGATCGGCACCGTACTGGGCGCCCTGGCCGGCTACTACGGCGGCAAGGTGGGTGATGCGCTGGAGTGGCTGTACAACGTGTTCACCGCCGTGCCCGACATCTTGCTGATCTTTGCCTTTGCCGCCGTGCTGGGCCGGGGCGTGGATACCGTGGTGCTGATCCTGGCGCTCACCGGCTGGACGGGCTTGTACCGCCAGGTGCGCGCCGAGTTCATGAAGCACCGCGGGCGTGAATACGTGCGTGCGGCCGAAGCCATCGGTGCCAGCAACACCAGCCGCATGTTCCGCCACATCCTGCCCAACGTGAGCCACGTGGTGCTGGTGCAGCTGTCGATCCTGGTGGTGCAGTTCATCAAGTACGAGGTGATCCTGAGCTACCTGGGCCTCGGCGTGAGCGTCGACCAGGTGTCCTGGGGCACGATGCTGGCCGAAGCACAGGGCGAGCTGATCCTCGGCTACTGGTGGCAGCTGGCGGTGGCCACCGCCTTCATGGCGCTCTTCGTCACCGCGTTCTCGCTGATGACCGACGCGTTGCGCGATGCGCTCGACCCGAAACTCAGAGGGGCTGACTGATG
>JANOAQ010000261.1:0-7059 GCA_031411195.1 Burkholderiaceae bacterium
AAAGGAGGAGCCGGCCGCAGGCCGGCGGGGGACACGGAGGCAGCCGCGTACCCGGCGGCCTCGGTCCCGCTCAGTCGAACATGAGTTTTCAGTAAGGGCCGCCGAACTACAAAACCACCCCGAACGCCTCGGTAAAAGCCGGCTGGGCATAACTGTCAGCCGCATGGGCAAAGCCCTTGTCGCCCCAGTCGGTGCCCCAGCTGTTGCGTACGATGAAGGCACCGTTGACATAGCCCACCAGGGCCACGCAGTGCCCGCCCAGGCCGCTGTTGGCGGTGTAGCTGGCCAGTTTGCCCTTGGTGGCGGTGGCTTGCATGAAGGCGTTGTCCACCTCCAGCCGGGTGAGGATGGGGCCCTTGGTGGCCAGCCATTGGCGCCAGGCGTTCAGGTCACGCCCCAGGTTGAAGTAGCTGGCAATGCGCCGCTGGGCAGCCACGGCATAGAAGGTGTTGGCGGTGCCGGTGTACATCTGCGAGCTGCCACCCAGCTTGAAGGGCAACACCTTGTCGGTGACCACGCCGAACTTCTGCGCAATGCCCAGGGCTGCCGTCAACCAGGTGCCGTCGCTTTCGACGAAGCTGGTGGGGCGGGTGGTGTATTGGTCGGTTTCCTTGGCCGCCATCCACAAATAGCGCACCGAAAGTTTCTCGGTCTTGGCAAGCTTGCCCGCCTTGACGAAGTGCCAGCGCAGCACCGCATCGGCCGATCCCCAGCCTACGCACGAGCCGGTATCGCCCTGGTCGCCCACAGCCCACCAGGCCTCGCGCAGGTCGCTGGTGACGGCCGCTGCGGCCATGCCCTTGCCGGCCTTGGCCGGCTTGGTGGCGGTGGCCAGGCCTGCCTGTTCTGCGGTTTCCAGTGTCCAGTGCTTTTCGGGCTTGGGCGACGGCAGGCAGTTCAGGATGTAGGGTGGTGTGCGCGGCTTGCGGGTGGCCATGGGTGTTCTCCGGTGTGAAGGCAGCCGCCATGGTGGCGCTGGCACCGCAGGTGGTCTATCCCCAAACCTGCCGAGAAACCTCGACCACACGCTCCAGCTTGCGCCATTGGTCCTCTTGCGAGAGGTCATTGCCATGGTGGGTGCTGGAAAAACCGCACTGGGGCGAGAGGCAAAGCTGATCAAGCGGCACCACCTTGGCGGCCTCGTCGATGCGGCGCAGCAAGGTGTCGACGCTTTCAAGCTCGCCCACCTTGGTGGTCACCAGTCCCAGGGCCACTTTCTTGCCTTTGGGCAGTTTGCGCAGTGGTTCAAAGCCACCGGCCCGCGCGTTGTCGAACTCCATGAACCAGCCGTCCACATCGGTGGAGAACATGGCTTCGACCACCGGGTCGTAGCCGCCTTCGGCCACCCAGGCGCTCTTGAAGTTGCCGCGGCAGGTGTGGATGGTGACCACCATGTCGTCGGGCCGGCCCGCCAAGGCGGCGTTGATCACCCCGGCATAGCGCATCGGCAAGGCCATCGGGTCGTCGCCGTTGTCACGGCAGTTCTGCTGGATCTTGGGATCGCACAGGTAGGCAAAGGTGATGTCGTCCAGTTGCAGATAGCGGCAGCCGGCGGCGGCCAGGTGGCCGATGGCCACCTTGTAGGCGGCGGCCACATCGTCCCAGAAGGCATCCAGGTCGGGGTAGGCCTGGCGCGAGATGGCCGCACGGCCGCCGCGCAGGTGCAGCATCGACGGGCTGGGGATGGTCATCTTGGGTGTGCAGCCGGTGCCAGCCGTCAGCGCAGCCAGGTAGGCAAAGTGCTCGGCCATGATGGGACGGCTGCAGCCCACCCGGCCGGTGACCGACGCGATCGGCGGCTGCTCGCCCTGCCCGGCAAATTTGAACTTCTGCCCGCTGTTGTCGACCAGGCTCACGCCGTCGAGCTGGGCGAGGAAATCCAGGTGCCACCAGTCCCGGCGAAACTCGCCGTCGGTGATCGACCGCAGGCCACAGGCGCGCTGGCGCTGCACCGCCTCGGCAATGGCCGCGTCTTCGGCACGGCGCAGGGTGTCGGCGTCCACCTCGCCCAGGCGAAAACGGGCCCGTGTGGCCGACAACTCGGCCGGGCGCAGCAGGCTGCCCACCTGGTCGGCACGAAAGGGAGGTTTGTCCATCAAGAGTCCAATCGGTGAAGGGTCGCAGCATGATGCCCTGCCGCCCACGGGCGGCGCCATCCGTGCCGGCACCAAGCACGCGCCAGCGGCCTGTGGCTGCGCTGCACGGGCGCTGGGCGTCACTGCCGTGTCAGGGCGCCGGCAGCGGCTGCGGGTAAGCTTGCTGCACCGCAACACCTACTTTTTCAGGCAACCCCACATGAACATCCAGACCATCGGCATCATCGGCGCAGGCACCATGGGCAACGGCATCGCGCAGGCCTGCGCGGTCAGCGGCATGGCCGTGGTGATGGTCGACATCTCCGACGAGGCCGTTCAGCGCGGCCTGGCCGCGGTGGCCACCAGCCTGGAGCGGCTGGTGAAAAAAGACAAGCTCAAAGCCGAGGCCAAGGCCGCAGCGTTGGCCCGCATTCAGGGCAGCACCGACTACGCCAGCCTGGTGCCCGCCCAATTGGTGATCGAGGCCGCGACCGAAAACGAAGGTCTCAAGCGCAAGATCCTGGCCCAGCTCGATGCCCTGCTGCCGGCCGAGACCCTGGTGGCCACCAATACCAGCAGCATCTCCATCACCAAGCTGGCGGCGGCCACGCAGCGGCCCGATCGTTTCATCGGCATGCACTTCTTCAACCCGGTGCCGATGATGGCCCTGGTGGAAATCATCCGCGGCCTGCAGACCAGTGACGCCACCCACGATGCGGTGCACGCCATGGCCGTGCGCCTTGGCAAGACGCCGATCACGGTGAAAAACGCACCCGGCTTCGTGGTCAACCGCATCCTGGTGCCGATGATCAACGAGGCCTTTTTCGTGCTGGCCGAGGGGCTGGCCACTGCCGAGGACATCGATGCGGGCATGAAGCTGGGCTGCAACCAGCCCATCGGCCCGCTGGCCCTGGCCGACATGATCGGCCTGGATGTGTGCCTGGCGGTGATGGAGGTGTACGTGGCCGAGTACAACGATTCGAAGTACCGCCCTTGCCCCTTGCTGCGTGAGATGGTGGCCGCCGGCTGGCTGGGCCGAAAGACGGGCCGGGGCGTCTACCGCTACTGACCCGTGCCCTGCCCGGCGCGCAGCGCGCGCAGGGCCCGCAATGCACCCTCGTAATCGTGGCGCTGCAAGGCAGTCTCGAACCCTTGTGCAGCCGCACTGCCAAAGACCTGCCGCACTGGCTGCTCGATCGCCCGGTGCGCTGCGCCAGCGCGAAAGTCGGCCACTTCGAGCAGGGCGTCCAGCGCATCCAGAGATTGCTCCAGTCGCGGTTGTGTCGACCGATCCTGCGCGCTCAACGGTGTGTCATGCGCTGCCTCATCAACCCGCTCGAGGCGTTGTCGGATGGCCGACACCAATTGACCCAGGTGAAGGGCCAAGGCCTGGCTTTGCACCTGCACATCGTGGGCAGGCGTGGGTGCACTGTTGTCGTCTTCCAGCGCGGTCTCCAGCGCAAGCGCCTCGGCCAGGATCCCGGTGGCCCCGATCGCGCCTCAGGCGCCCCGCAATGAGTGCAATTGCTGTCTCGCCTGCGCGTGCCGCCCTTGCGCCACGGCCGCCTCCAAGCCTGCCGGGGCGTTCAGGTACTCGTGCGCAAATTGTTTCAAGACACGTGCATAGATCTGCTGGCGCCCAGGCAGGTAGGTCAGCGCCCGGGTCATCGTCAGACCGGCGATGCCCGATACATCGGGCTCGGCGGGTGCACCGGCCGCCGGCACCGGCGCCATGGCAGGCTGCAGCGCGGTGCCTGCGGCTGCAGGCGCCGGCACCGGCCAGGGCGCTTGCAGTGGCAGGCCTTGCACCAGGGCATCCTGACGCGCACCAGACCCGCTCGTGCCGCCAGCCGCGCGCCCGGGCAGCCAGCGGCCCAGCATGCCGTACAGCAGTTCGGGATCGACCGGCTTGGCCAGGTGGTCGTCCATGCCGGCGTCCAGGCAGGCTTGCCGGTCGTCGTCGAACGCGTTGGCCGTCATGGCCAGGATGGGGGTACGGGCATGGGCGGCAGTGGCCCGCAAGGTGCGCGTGGCCAGCAAGCCGTCCATCACGGGCATCTGCATGTCCATCAACACCACGTCGTAGCGGTTGCGGCAGGCCATGTCCACCGCCTCGCGGCCATTGGCGGCCACGTCGACCAACAGGCCCACGCTGGTCAGCATCTCGCGCGCTACTTCCTGGTTGACGGCGTTGTCCTCGGCCAAGAGCACCCGTGCACCCTGGTGCAGCTGGCGCAGCGCGTCTTCATGCCATCGGCTGCCCGACCGGCTCAGCGCCTGCGCCTGGCTCGTGTCGCCAACCAATTGCAGCAAGCCATCATTCAATGCAGACAAGGTGATGGGCTTGTTCAATACCAGGTCGGCCGCACTGGCGCCCTCCGACGTGCGCAGCGCCGCGCTCTCGCCATCGGTGATCAACACGCAGGCAGGGGTGTTGCTGCCTAGGCGGTTGCGCAGGCGTTGCAAGGCCTGCACACCGTCCAGCGCAGGCATGTGGGCATCCATCAGCAGCAGTTCAAACGGCTGCCGGGTCTGGCAGGCCTGTATCACGGCGTCGACCGCTTCGCTGCCGTTGCTGGCGGTCACCACATGCAAGCCCAGGCGACGCAGCATGTCTGCCAGGGCGCCGCGCGCTTCGGGTTGATCGTCTGCGACCAGGGCCCGATGGCCGATCAGGCTGCCGGCGCCCTCGATCAGCATCGGGCTGCTGGCCCGCTCGAAGCATGCTTTGAACCAGAAGCAGCTGCCTTGCCCCGGCACACTGTGCACACCGACCTCACCACCCATCAACTGGGCCAGGCGGCGGGTGATGGCCAGCCCCAGGCCCGTGCCGCCATACCGACGCGTGGTCGAGGTGTCGCCTTGCTCGAAGGCGTTGAACAAGGCATCGAGCTTGTCGGCAGGCACGCCCACGCCGGTATCACGCACCGAAAATCGCAGCAGCAAGGCGTCGGCATCGGCCGACTGCAATTCGCAGCGCAGCACGATGGCGCCGTGGTCGGTGAACTTCACCGCATTGCTCATCAGGTTCAGCAGCGCCTGTGACACGCGGGTGGGGTCGCCCCGCACCACGGACGGCACGCCTTCGGATTTGACGACGACTTCCAGGCCCTTGGCACGTGCCGATTCAGCCACCAGGGCACAGGCCCGGGAGAGCAAGGCATCGACTGGAAAGTCGGACTTCTCAAGCTGAAGCTTGCCCGATTCGATCTTGCTCAGATCCAGCACATCGTTGATCACCTCCAGCAGGTGGTTGGCGGCGTCGGCCACCTTGCCCAGGCGCTCCTGCCCGACCGCATCGCGGATGTCGCGCTGCATCAGGTGGGTGAGGCCGATGATGGCATTCATCGGTGTGCGGATCTCGTGGCTGATGTTGGCCAGAAACACGCTCTTGGCGCGGTTGGCGGCTTCGGCACGGTCGCGCGCGGCCACCAGGTCGTCATTCAGGGCCTGACGACGCTGCTCAGCCAACTTCAGCTCGGAGATGTCGGACACCAGCACAAAGACGCCGACCACCGAATCGCCTTGCTTGTCGGGAATGTAGTGAACCCAGGCATGGCGCACGTCACCAACGGCGTTGCTCAAGGCGTACTCGAAGCGCTGCGGCATGCCGGCCAGGGCTGCGGCAAAAGCCGCTTCGCCCGGGTCGGTGAGCGGATCGCCAAAAAATTGTTCGCGCCGTGTTCCGACCGCAGCTCGATCTGGCGCAAACCATTCGCGGTAGGACCGGTTGGCAAAACGCAGCACCTGTTGCGCGTCCCAATAGCCCACCATGTCCGGGATGTTGTCGGCGATCGATCGCAAGAAATGCTCGCTGGCAGCCTGCGCCCGCATCGCCAACTGCAGCTCGGCCGTGCGGTTGGCCACCTGCACTTCAAGCTGCTGGCGGTGCAAGGCCAGTTCAGCCTCGATGCGCTTGCGTTCGGTGATGTCGCGACACAGGCAGAAGTACACCACTCGCCCGCCCAGCACCACGCGTGTCGAGCTCACGTCAACGTCAATCACCTCGCCGCTCTTGCGGCGCATGCGCACCTCGCGGCGGGTGGAGGCGCTGCGGCGCCTGGCCAGGTGCAGCAGCGCGTCTTCTCGTGGCAGGTCGACGTCCCAGTCCCACACATGCAGGCGATGAACTTGGGCCAGGCTGTACCCCAACATCTCGGCAAAGGCGGCATTGACCTCGTCGACCGCACCCTCGGTGTCCAGCACCACCACGCCTTCGCGCGATTGCTCGATCATCACCCGGCGGCGTGTGGCGTCGTCGCGCAGGCGTTGTTGCAAGGCGTGCTGCTCGGTGACATCGAGCAACGCCCCCACGATGCGCAGGGGCCGCCCGTCGGGGCCGCGTTCGAGCAGGCCCCGTTCACGCAACCAGCGCATCTTTCCGTCGAAGCCGAAGGCCCGGATCTCGACCTGGAAGACTTCACCGTGCGCTTCGGCCGATTGCCGCGCCTGGCAAACCAGGGCGCGATCGTCACGGTGTACCGAGGTCAGCATCTCGTCGGTGCTGCACTCATCGGCAGCCAGGGTGCTTGCGCTGCGGCCCATGCGCGCAGCGGTGTCCGCCGACCAATGCACCCGCTCGTTGACCAGATCCCACACCCACAAGCCCGATTCGCTGGACGCCAGCGCCAGTTTCAGGTGCCGCTCGCTTTGGCGCAGCGCCTCCGTCTCGGCCAGAGACGGGCTTTGTGCTGGCTCGGTCATGCGCTCTTGTGCGCGGGCAGATGGCCTGCGGCGGGTTCGTCGGCCTGACGGCCTGCGGCCGCTTCGCCGGCCTGCCAGCCAGCGATGGTGCGCAGGGCCTCCTGGCAATGGCTGAATGCCAGCAGCATGGCGAGGTCGCCCTGTCGGCTCGGATTTGTCAAGATCAATGCAATCGCCTGGGCCTGCGGCGCCAGCTCGGCGATGGCCTGCATGGCCACTGCTTCCAGGTGCCGGCACCGGGCTTGTGCCCGGGCCAGTTGCTCGTCGAGCTGGGCCTGGC
>JANOAQ010000262.1:0-7659 GCA_031411195.1 Burkholderiaceae bacterium
CCACCGGGCGCCTGCTGCCCGAGAGCTTTCACTGCCAGGTGCCGGCCGACCGCGCCGAGCAGGTGCAGCGCGCCGCCGCCATCCTGGGTGAGCAGACCTGGAAGACCTTTCCCTGGGCCTGCGGCGCCGATGGCCAGGCCACCCTGCCCACCACCACCGACCCGGTACAGGCCCTGCTCAACCGCTCCTGGCGGCCCACGCTGTCGGTCACCGGGGTGGATGGCTTCCCAGAGCTCAAGAGCGCCGGCAATGTGCTGCGGCCCTGGACCGCCTTCAAGCTGAGCCTGCGGCTGCCGCCGCTGGTCAACGGCCACGAGGCCTCGGTCAAGCTCAAGGCCCTGCTGGAAGACAACGCGCCCTACAACGCCCGGGTCACCTTCCACCCCGATGGCCGCGCAGGCGCGCTGGGCGCCGATGGCTGGAACGCACCCAGCCTGGCGCCCTGGCTCGAATCGGCGCTGAACTCCGCCTCGCTGGCCCACTTCAACGCGCCGGTGGCTTACATCGGCCAGGGCGGCACCATCCCGCTGATGAGCATGCTGCAGAAGGGCTTTCCGTCGGCGCAGATGATGGTGTGCGGCGTGCTCGGCCCCAAGAGCAATGCCCACGGGCCGAACGAGTTCCTGCATGTGCCCTATGGCCAGCGGCTCACGGCCGCGGTGGCGCAGGTGATCGCCGCGCATCCCTGACCGGCCCGCCGCAGCGGTGGCCCGTCCGCAAGCGGACGTGAAAAAGGCGGGCCCGGGGCCCGCCTTTGGCGTTCAGCGCGCGTCGACGATCAGCGCGTGTCGACGATCAGCGGGCGCGGCTGGCCAGCTTCTGCGGCGCCGCCGGAGCGATGCCGTAGGTCTGGCCGGCGCTGACCAGATCGCCGTTCTCGATGGCGCGAAGCGTGTCGGCCTTCACCGTGGCGCGCAACTGCGGGTTGGCGATGCGCTGCACGTAGTTGCGCGACCACGGGCTCACCGTGCCGCTGGCGCGGAAGGAGGCGGCCTCGGCCAGCACCTCGGCGCGGGTGGCGGTGCTGGTGATCACGGCGGCCAGCGGCTGGTCGGGGATGAACTCCTGCGCCATCGCGCTGCCGGCACTCAACAGGGCCACGGCGGCGATGACGGATACGGCGAAAACTTGTTTGGAGACGGTGGTGAAAGTCATGGTGAGAACCTCGGGATCGGACAGTTGAAGGAGTCAGGTTCGACGGGTGCCCCGGCCTGCGGGCGGCCGTCGTGACCGGCCTCGGTGAGTCGTTGTCTTGTGTTGCGGCTCATCGATGGACTGAACTTTAAGTACTTACCCTGGTGGGAAAAACCAGCGTATTGGCAAGACACCATTGCACTTTCAAGAACAATCTGGTCGCTTCAGAACTTTCAATTCACCTTTTGGCAACGCCGCACCGACAATGCAGGCATGGACCAATTGCGATCAATGCGGGTGTTCGCCCGGGTGGCCGATGAAGGCAGCTTTGCGGCGGCGGCACGCGCGCTCGACCTGGCGCCGGCCGTCGTCACCCGCGTGGTGGCCGACCTGGAGGAGCACCTGGGCGCGCGCCTGATGAACCGCACCACCCGGCGCCTGTCGCTCACCGAGGTGGGCGACGGCTATCTGCAGCGGGTGCGCCAGATCCTGGCCGACGTGGACGAGGCCGAGGTGCTGGTGGGCAATGCGGCGTCCGACCCGCGCGGCCATGTGCGTCTGTTGCTGCCGCCGGCGTTTGCAGTGCACCAGCTGGTCAAGCGCCTGCCGCAATTCCACGTCCGATTTCCACTGGTGACGGTGGAACTGCACTCGCCCGGTCCGGTGGACGCCATGGACGACAGCTACGACCTGACCATCGTCAGCACCCGGCAGCCACTGGCAGATGGCGACTTCGTCGCCAAGCGCCTGGCCAAGACCGAGGTGGTGCTGTGCGCCTCGCCCGAGTATCTGGATCGCCGGGGTCGCCCGCAGCACCCGCGTGACCTGGTCGGCCACGACACCCTGCTGCCACCGATCAGCGAACTGCAACGCGGCATCACCTTCGTGGCCGGCACCGGCAGGCCGGCCGACGACGTGACCCTGGTGCCCAACCGGCCAGTGGTCACCAGCAGCCACATCGACACCAACTACGCCGGCGCCCTGCACGGCCTGGGCGTCGCGGGGCTGCCGTCCTATGTGCTGGAGGATGCCCTGCTCGAACACGCACTGGAGCGGGTGCTGCCAGCCTGGCGCCTGTTTTCGATCGACCTGTGGGTTGCCTTTCCGACCCGCAAGCACCTGCCGGCCCGCACCCGGGCGATGCTCGACTTTCTGGTGCACGCGTTCGGCGGTGCAGACCAAGACCCCTGGCTGACCGCCGCCGGTTGCGAGACCCGCCCGCAGGCAGCAGCGGGCTGAGGCAGCGCGTTGCGGGTGCCGCAGGTGCCGCCGTTGCCGCCGTTGCCGCTCAGCGCAGCGAAAACGCCGTGGTCGTGAGTGCGCCGGTCATCGGCTCGATCAGGCCGATCAGCGGCTTCAACTCGCGGTAGCGCAGTGCCACCTTGGTGGCGTAGGCAAAAAAGCGCGGCAGGTCGGCGGCGTAGGCCAGCTTGCCGTCGCGGTGCTTGAGTCGGCAGAAGATGCCCAGGATCTTGAGGTGACGTTGCAGGCCCATCCACTCGATGGCGCGCCAGGCTTCGCCGAAGTCGGCGGCCATGGCGTGCTCGCCCAGCAGTGCGCCCGCGCGGGCCTGCTGCCACCAGCGTGCGGCCCAGTCGATTTCCTGTTCTTCATCCCAGGAAAGGAAGGCGTCGCGCAACAGCGAGGCGATGTCGTAGGTCACCGGGCCCAGCACCGCGTCCTGAAAATCCAGGATGCCGGGGTTGGGCGTGGCCACCATCAGGTTGCGCGGCATCCAGTCGCGGTGCACGGCCACCCTGGGCTGGGCCAGGGCGCTGGCCACCAGGGTGTCGCACAACCTGCCCCAGGTGGCTTGCTGCTTGTCGGTCCAGGTGATGCCGTACTCGACCTTCACACACCAGTGCGGAAACAGCGCCAGCTCGCGCCGCAGCAGGGCATCGTCATAGGGCGGCAGCCCGGTGGCGTCCATGTTGCGCTGCAGCTGTACCAGCGCGGCCACGGCATCGCGCATCAACTGGTCGGCGCGACCGGCCTCGCCGGTCTGCAAGGCGCCCAGGTACAGGTCGTTGCCCAGGTCGGCCAGCAGCACAAAACCCTGCGCCTCGTCGGCGGCCAGCACCGCCGGCGCATGCAGGCCGGCATCCTGCAGGCGGCGGGCCACGTCGATGAAGGGGCGGACATCTTCCTGAGGCGGCGGCGCGTCCATCACGATGCGGCTGCCACCCTCTGCGGTGGCCACGCGCAGGTAGCGGCGGAAGCTGGCATCGGCCGAGGCCGGCACCAGGGTGTCCGCGCGCAGGCCATGGACCGCTGCCAAAGGGGTGAACCAGCGCCAGAAGGCGGCTTCGCGCTGGGCATCGGGCCAGGCCAAAGCCGTGGGCGCGGTGCCAGGTGCGCTGGGTGCGGCGGTGGTGGCAGTAGCGGCAGGAGCGGCAGGGTTCATTCGCAGGGGGCGCGGCAAAGGGCGCTGGGGGCCCGGGCCGGGCGAGGGGCTCATGGATAATCCAGGGATTCTACGAACCGTGGCCGTGCACGCTGTCCATCAAGCGGCGCACACCGGGGTGACGCCCAGCCCCCACCGCCCGATCTGCAGCCCCTGCCCGTGCCCGCCTGCCCCAGTGCCGACCCCCGCCTTGCCCGGTTGTCACGCCACCTGATGCGTGGGCCGCGCCGTCGGCCGGTGGCACTGGCCGCAGCCGCCCTGCTGGTCTGGGCCGGCAACGTGCTGGCCCAGGACGCCCTGCCGCTGCAACCGAGCACCGCCCTGCGACCACCGCCCTCGGGCGATGCCTCGCGCATGCGCCCGCTGATCATCCGCGCCGACGAGCTGCGCGTGCGCCCCGATCTGGACGCGGTGGCCGAGGGCAACGCTGAATTCCGCCGCGCCGGCACCGTCATCCGTGCCGACCGGCTGACCTACGACAGCGCCACCGACACCGCACTGGCCCGAGGCAAGGTGTTCATCGGCCGAGAGGGCATGCGCTATACCGGGCCCGAGTTGCGGCTGCAGGTGCAGCGCTTCGAGGGCTACTTCCTGCAGCCCCAATTCGAGTTCGACGCCCTGGGCGCCGGCGGACGCGCCGACCGCATCGACTTTCTCGACAGCTCGCGCGCCTGGGCCCAGCGGGCGGTCTACACCAGTTGCCCGCGCGATGGGGGTGGCATGCCCGACTGGCTGCTGCGCACCGACCGGGTCAAGCTCGATTTCGAAACCAACGAGGGCGTGGCCGAAGGCGCGGTACTGCAGTTTCTGGGGGTGCCCATCCTGGCCATGCCGGTACTGAGCTTTCCGCTGTCGGACGCGCGCAAGAGCGGCTGGCTGCCGCCCAGCATCGGGCTGGACAGCCGCAGCGGCTTCGAGATGGGCCTGCCCTACTACTGGAACATCGCACCCAACCGCGACGCCACCTTCACGCCCACGGTGCTCACCCGGCGCGGGCTGGCGCTGGACAGCGAGATCCGCTACCTGGAGGCGCAGCACTCCGGCCGCCTGCGCCTGCACCTGCTGCCCGACGACCGGGCCCACGGCAGCCACCGCCATGCCTGGGACATCGACACCGAAGGCCGAAGCTTCGGCCAGGTGGACTACCGCGCGCGCATTCAGCGGGTGTCGGACGATGCCTACTGGAAGGACTTTCCGTCACTGGTGCCCAGCACCACGCCGCGCCTCCTGGGGCAGGACCTGCGTGCCGAGCGCGAGTACAACACCGCCTTCGGCCCGGTATCCACCTATGCCCGCGTGCAGCAGTGGCAGGTGCTGCAGACGGGCACTGGCAGCGACCTCATCGTGGCACCCTACCAGCGCAGCCCGCAACTGGGCCTGCGCGCCACACCGTTGCTGCCGGCCGGCCTGCGCGCTGCGCTGGAGACGGAAATCAACCACTTCACCCGGCCTGATGCGTCGGCCAGCGCCACCTTGCCCACCGGCTGGCGCTGGCATGCCCTGGGCCAGGTGAGCTGGCCCTGGCAGCAGCCGGGCGCTTGGATCATCCCCAAGCTCAGCCTCAATGCCGCGTCTTACCTGGTCGACCAACACGGCGTGGGCACGCGCAGCAGCAGCCGCATCATCCCCACCAGCAGCCTCGATGCCGGCCTCGTGCTCGAGCGCACCACCCGCTGGTTCGGCCGCCCGCAGCGCCAGACGCTGGAGCCGCGCCTGCTCTACGTCAACACGCCTTACCGCGAGCAATTCACCAGTCCGAATTTCGACTCGGCCGAGCGCGATTTCAACGCCGTGTCGATCTATGCCGAAAACGCCTTCTCGGGCGTCGACCGGGTGTCTGACGCGCACCAGGTGACGGCCGGCTTCACCACCCGCCTGGTCGACGCCACCACAGGCGCAGAAACCCTGCGGCTGGGCATTGCGCAACGCTTTCGGCTGCGCGACCAGCGTGTGGTGCTCAGCGGCGGGCCGCTCACCCAGCGCTTTTCGGACGTGCTGGTCGAAGGCGGCACCTCGGTCTTCAACCCCTGGAAACTGGAAGCCGCGCTGCAGTACAACCCCGACAGCCAGCGCGTGAACCGCTCGATCGTCAGCGCGCGTTACCAGCCCGGGCCGTTCAAGACCCTGAGCGCGGGCTACCGCCTGGCGCGCGGCCTGTCCGAGCAGGTTGAGCTGGGCTGGCAGTGGCCGGTCTACAAGGGCACGGCGCAGCCGGTGGGCGCGTCTGCCGGCTGCGGCGGCACGCTCTACGCCGTGGGGCGCTTGAACTACAGCTTGAAGGACAGCCGCATCACCGATTCGCTGGTGGGCATGGAGTACGACACCGGCTGCTGGATTGCCCGTATCGTCTCCGAGCGCCTGTCCACCGGCCGGGCCGAAGCGACCACGCGCCTGCTGGTGCAACTGGAGCTGGTGGGCCTGTCTCGCCTGGGTTCGAACCCGCTGCAGGCCTTGAAGGACAATATCCCCGGTTACCGGTTGCTGCGCGAACCGCGCAGCGCCCCGACCTTCTCCACCGAGCCATGACGACCCACACACCCCTTTCAAACCAACGTCGCGTGCGCACCCTGGCGTTGGCCGTTGCGGTCTGCCTGGCGGGCACCTTGGCCCAAGCCCAGACGGCCCCGGCCCGCAGCAACCGCAATGCCGACTACATCGTGGCCGTGGTCAACTCCGAGTTGGTCACCGCTGTCGAGGTGGCCCAGCGCGTGGAACGCGCCGTTGCCGAAGCCAAACGCGCCGGCGCCACGCTGCCTGAAGCTGAAGCCTTGCGCCAGCAGATGCTTGACGGGCTGATCGACGAGCGGGTGCAGATCACCTATGCCCGCGACAACGGCGGCAAGGTCGACGACACCGAGGTTGACCGTGCGGTGGCCAATGTGGCGTCGCAGAACCAGATCTCGGTGCCCGAACTGCGCAACCGGCTCAAGGCAGAGGGCATGGACCTGGGCCGCTTTCGAAGCAGCCTGCGCGACCAGCTGATGGTCGAACGTTTGCGCGAACGTGAGGTCAATGCCCGCATCCGTGTGAGTGATGCCGAAATCGACCGCGCCATCGACGAGCAAAAGGTCAAGCTGGCCGGCAACGCCCAACTCAACATCGCCCAGATTCTGATCACCGTGCCCGAAGGCGCGACGCCCGAGGTGCTGGCACAGCGCCAGGCCAGGGCCGAGCAAGCGCTGGCGCGTGTGCGCGGCGGCGAAGATTTCAGCAAAGTGGCCCTCGATTTGAGCGAAGACGCCAAACGGGAAGCCGGCGGCGAGATCGGCATGCGGCCGGCCGACCGCCTGCCCGACCTGTTTGTCGAGAGCGCCAAGCCCCTGGCGCCTGGCCAGGTGGCCGACAAGCTGGTGCGCAGCGGCGCGGGCTTTCACGTGCTCAAGCTGATCGACCGCCAAGGCGGCGACCTGTACAAGACCACCCAGACGCGCGCACGCCACATCCTGCTGCGCACCTCAGAACGCGCACAACCGCAAGCCGTGGGCCAGCGCCTGGCGGGATTGCGCCAGCAGATTGAACGCGGCGAGAAGAAGTTTGACGAGGTGGCCAAGGACATCTCGGAAGACGGCAGTGCTGCCAGCGGCGGTGATCTGGGCTGGGCCTCACCCGGCATGTTCGTGCCCGAATTCGAAGAGGCCATGAACCTTCTGGCCGACGGCGGTATTTCGCCGCCAGTGGTGTCGCGCTATGGCGTGCACCTGATCCAGGTACTGGAGCGCCGCAGCGCCACGCTCGACCCCAAGGAAGTGCGCGAGCAGGTGCGCAACCAACTGCGCGAAGGCAAGTTCGACCAGGCCTACATCGAATGGATCAAGGAGATCCGCCTGCGCGCCTACATCGAGCTGCGCGAGCCCCCGCTGAATTGACTCCCCTCCCGAAGCGCCTGCGGCGCTCCCTCCCAGGGGGCATCGCCAGCGGCCCGGCAAAGCCGGTTCCGCGACGCTTGCTGGCCTGCGTTCAGCGCCTGCCTACTGAGTGGTGCTGCGGCAACCTGGAAGATCTTTCATGAGCCATACCGCGCGCAAGCGCTTCGGCCAGCACTTTCTGGTGGATGCCGGCGTCATCGACGCCATCGTGCGGGCCATCGGCCCCAAGCCGGGCCAGCCGCTGATCGAGATCGG
>JANOAQ010000263.1:0-2889 GCA_031411195.1 Burkholderiaceae bacterium
TGATGAAGCGGCCAAACAGCAGATGCATGTCTTTCAGCGTGGGGTTCACCTCGGTGATGCCCAGGCAGAAGCACACCACCGAATTGGCCGCGCTGCCCCGGCCCTGGCACAGGATGCCCTGCGCGCGCGCCCACTGCACGATGTCGGCCACGGTGAGGAAGTAAGGCTCGAAGCCCAGTTGCTGGATCAGCGCCAGCTCATGGTCGAGCCGCGCCTGCACCGAAGCGGGCACGCCCTGGGCAAACCGCCGCAGCGCGCCCTGGGCGGTGAGTGTGGCCAGCCAGCTGGTGGGCGTGTGGCCGGCGGGCACGATCTCGTCGGGGTATTCGTAGCGCAGCTCGCTGAGGCGAAAGCTGCAACCGGCGGCCACGGCCAGGGTGGCGGCCAGCCACTGCGGCGCATACAGCCGGGCCAGGCGGCTGCGGGCACGCAGGTGGGCTTCGGCATTGGGTTGCAGCGCAAAGCCGCAATCGGCCACCGGCCGGCCCACGCGGGTGGCCGTGAGGGCATCTTGCAGCGGCTTGCGTGAGCGGGCGTGCATCAGCACATCGCCGCAGGCCACCAGCGGCAGGCCGGCCAGGGCGGCGGCGCGCGGCAGCACATCCAGCCGCTGGGCATCGTGCGGGCGGCCCAGCAGCTCGATCGCGATGGCGCAGCGCTCGGTGCCAAACCAGGTCTTGAGCCACATGGCGTGGGCAAACACCGTCTCCACGCCCTGCCCCGGCGCCGGCAGCAGCAGCGCAAAACAGCCTGGCAGGCCCGCCAAGTAGGGCGCATGGGGCACGCGGCCTTCAAGATCGGACGGGTGGGCCAGGTACTGCCCCTTGGGCGCACGGCGGCGGGCCACGCTGATCCATTGCGCCAGGTTGCCGTAGCCGCGCCGATCCTGGGCCAGCAGCAGCAGCTGCGGCGGCGCATGGCCGGCCAGCACCACGCCATCACCGCCCTTGGCCGGCGACAGGGCCATCTGCGCGCCGATGAGCAGGTGCAGATTGCACTGTTGCGCGGCTTCATGCGCGCGCACCACACCCGACAGCGAGCACTCGTCGGTGATGGCCAGGGCGGTGTAGCCACGGCGCTGGGCCTCGGCCACCAGCTCTTCAGGGCGCGAGGCGCCTGTCAGAAAGCTGAAGCAGCTGCGGCAGTGAAGCTCGGCGTAGCCGGGAAGCGCGGCGCTGGGCATGGCGATCGGGTGTGGGCCACAGCCCCACCCGCAACGGCGTAGGCGACAGCGGGCTCACGTGCGGTGGGAGGGCGCAGCGGCTGCATCGGCGGCATGGGGTATGGCGCATGGGGCGCATGGGGCGCATGGGGCGCCTGGGCCGACCACGGCGACCAGCCCAGGAGCTGGTCAACCGGGCTGCGCACCGCCCCACCGCCCAGCTTGAGCACATGGGTGTAGACCATGGTGGTGCTGACATCGAAGTGGCCCAGCAGGGCCTGCACCGTGCGGATATCCGAACCACCCAACAACAGGTGGGTGGCAAACGAGTGGCGCAGGGTGTGCGGCGTGGCCGGCTTGTGGATGGCTGCGGCCAGGGCCGCCTTCTTGAAAGCGCGCTGAAACGCCTGCTCCAGCTGGTGGTGGCGCCGCAGCAGGCCATCGGCGCGCGGATCGCCCGACAGCACCGCCTGCGGAAACACCCAGAACCACATCCACGACTGCGGCGCGCGTGGGTACTTGCGGTCGAGCGCGTTCGGCACCTGCACGCCCGGCACGCCGGCGGCGCGATCGGCCGACCACAGGGCGTGGGCGGCGGCCAGTTGGGCGCGCAAAGGCGCCTCGAGCGAGGCGGGCAGCATCACGATGCGGTCTTTGCCACCCTTGCCTTCTCGCACCACGATGGCGCGGCGGGCGAAATCGATGTCCTTCACGCGCAGGCGCAGGCCTTCCAACAAGCGCATGCCGGTGCCATAGAGCAACTGGCCGAACAAGCGGTGCTCATCCGGTAGCGCCGCCAGCACAGCGGCCACCTCATCGTGGGACAGCACCACCGGCAGGCGCGGCGCGCGCTGCGGGCGGTTGATGTGCTCCATCCACGGCACCTGCAGGCCCAGCACCTTTTGATAGAGGAACAGCAGCGCTGACAGCGCCTGCTTGTGGGTGGATATGGCCACCTGCCGATCAGTGGCCAGCCAGGACAGGAAGGCCTCGACCTCAGGCCCGCCCATGTCGGCCGGGTGGCGCAGGCCATGAAAGCGCACAAAGGCACGAACCCAATGGACGTAGGCATGCTCCGTCCGTATGCTGTAGTGCAAATAACGGATGTGGTGACGCAGCTGATCGAGCAGGCGCACCGGGGGAGGAGGAAGCAGCATGGACATGGCATTGCACGGCAGGGCCGGATACTGTACAAAACAACAGTATCCACCCACGCCCATGGGCCTGGCAAGCAGCCAGCCCGTAGCCCCTGACCATGTCGCCCACCCTCATCGGCAAGACCCAAGTCGGCAAGACCCGCATCGCCAAACGCCTGGCCCCCGACCAGCCCGGCGCCAAGAAGCTGGCCCGCCAATACGGCAACGCCCTGGTGTGCGTGCGCTACCGGCACGATGCAGCCCAGGGCCTGCGCTACACCACCGTCGAACTGGTGGTGGAACAAGCACAGCTGCCGGCCAAGCGGGCGCGCAACACCACGGTGTTTGTGCACATCAGCCACCTGGCCGCCGCGCTGAAGGCCCAGGCCCAGGCCAACGGAGCCCGCTGGGACACCAGCCGCCAAGCCTGGCGCATGAGCCTGCAGACCGCCCGCCAACTGGGCATCCAACTCGACCAGATCCTGGAAACCCACCCACCCGTGGACATCCAAACTGGCCATTTATGACCATCTGTGGCAAGTTATGCCCATTGGCCGCTTTGGGGCTGATGTCGATAACACGTTAGGCCTC
>JANOAQ010000264.1:0-1810 GCA_031411195.1 Burkholderiaceae bacterium
GTCGCCGTACTTTTCGATCTCGTCGCGGCCCACCACCGTCTTGGCCACCGGATCACGGCGTCGCTGCTCGGTGTCGGTCAGCGGCTGGGCGCTGATTTCCACCTTCTGCGCGCTGGCGGCAGGGGCCGGGGCCTGGGCCCAGGCCTGCGCATTGGCCAACACGGCGCCGGCTGCAGCAGCGGCCCAAGCCAGCGGCGAATGGCAAAACCGGTAGGCGGCTGCGGTGGGTCTCATCGACAAGCCAGGTGGGGTCGGCAACGCGCTGCGGATCAGCGGCGCGTCTGCAATTTGGCGAAGGCCGCCGCCATGGCGCCACCGGCTGCCGGCTGGGCTGCACCGGGGCGGGCGGGCGCACGCTCGTTGCGGGCCGCCGGCTTGAAAGCCTGGTCAGCACGTGTGCCACCCGTCCCTTTGCCGGGCTGGGCGTCGAGCTTCATCGTCAGCGCGATGCGGCCGCGCGCCAGATCGACCTCGAGCACCTTGACCTTGACGATGTCGCCCGTCTTGACCACCTCGCGCGCATCGTTGACGAACTTGTGCGCCAGCTGGCTGACATGCACCAGGCCGTCTTGGTGCACGCCCAGGTCGATGAAGGCGCCGAACTGGGCTACGTTGCTCACCGTGCCCTCCAGCGTCATGCCTTCTTTCAGGTCCTTGATGTCTTCGATGCCGTCGGCCAGCTGCGCCACCTTGAAGCCGGGGCGCGGGTCGCGGCCGGGTTTTTCAAGTTCTGCAAAGATGTCCTTGACCGTGATGGCGCCGAATCGCTCGTCGGCAAAGGTCTCGGGCTTGAGCGATCGGATCACGTCCGCCTTGCCCATCACCTCGGCCACCGGGCGGGCCAGTTGCTGGAGCACACGCTGCACCACCGGGTAGGTTTCGGGGTGAACGCCGGTGGTGTCCAGCGGGTTGTCGCCATCGCGGATGCGCAAGAAGCCAGCCGCTTGCTCAAAGGTCTTGGGGCCCAGCCCGGCCACGTCCAGCAACTGCTGGCGGTTGCGAAAGGCGCCGTGGGCATCACGCCAGCGCACGATGGCACTGGCCACCGCCGGCGACAGGCCCGCCACGCGCGACAGCAGTGGCGCCGACGCGGTGTTCAGATCGGCGCCCACCTTGTTGACGCAGTCTTCCACCACGGTGCCCAGCATGCGGGCCAGCTCGCTCTGGTTCACATCGTGCTGGTACTGGCCCACGCCGATGCTCTTGGGGTCGATCTTGACCAACTCGGCCAGCGGGTCTTGCAGGCGGCGGGCGATGGAGACCGCGCCGCGCAGGCTCACGTCCAGATCGGGCAGCTCATTGCTCGCGAATTCGCTGGCCGAGTAGACAGAGGCGCCGGCTTCGCTGACCACCACCTTGTCGATCTTCAGGTCAGGGGCCAAAGCGGCAATGCGGCGAATGAGGTCGCCTGCCAGCTTGTCGGTCTCTCGGCTGGCGGTGCCGTTGCCGATGGCGATCAGGTTGACGCCGTGCGCGGCCACCAGCTTGCCCAGGCTGTGCAAACTGCCTTCCCAATCGCGCCTGGGCTCGTGCGGGTACACCGTGTGGGTGGCCAGCACCTTGCTGGTGTCGCTGACCACCGCCACTTTCACGCCCGTGCGGATGCCCGGGTCGAGACCCATCACCACGCGCTTGCCGGCGGGTGCGGCCAGCAGCAGGTCACGCAGGTTCTCGGCAAACACCTTGATCGCGGTGGCCTCGGCGGCTTCACGCAAGCGGGTGAACAGATCGCGTTCAAGGCTGAGGCTGAGCTTGACCTTCCAGGTCCATGCCACCGCCTTGCGGACCAGCTCATCGGCCGGGCGCTGGC
>JANOAQ010000265.1:0-1779 GCA_031411195.1 Burkholderiaceae bacterium
GTGGCGGTAGGGGGGTTCGGTGGCGAAGCTCATTGCGCCGGATTGTCGGCCATGGCCCAGCGGCCTGCGGCGGTCGTGGGGTCAGCCCTGCTGCAGCCTCAGGCCATGCAGGGCGGCCAGGATGCCCGGCATGTCCAGCGGCTTGCTCCAATAGCGCGAGAAGCCCGATTGGGCTGCGCGGGCCAGGTCTTCGGGCAGAGTGTCGGCCGAGCACATCCAGGCCGGTACCTGGGCCAGGCCAGGCAGGGCGCGCAGACGCTGCAGCAACGCGTGGCCGTCGGTGTCGGGCAAGTGGGCATCGAGCAGCAGCACGTCAGGCGCCCAGTTGGCCGCCAGGGCCAATGCCTCGGCGCCGTCTTCGGCCACGCGCAGCGTGATCCATGGTGCGAGCAACAACCCCTGCGAAAAGATCAGCGCACCCACGCGGTCGTCTTCGACCAGCAGCAGCTTCAAGGCGCCTGGCAAAGCCATGGTCAGGCGGTTCAGGGCCGGTGCGGCACGGTATCGACGAAGGACAACAACTCGAAGCGCACGCAGGGTGCCGTGGGGTCGGCCGGCGAGCCGCCCAGGCCGATCGACCCCGAGCCGTGCAGGGTGCAACTGCCACGCCGAAGGCTCACCACGGCTTCGGCGTTGCCAAACCGCACATAGGTGCCGTTGTAGCTGAGGTCGGTGATCTGGAAGACGCCACCGTGCCAATCAAGCCGGGCATGCGAGCGCGAGACCCGGCTGTCGTCGACCCGAAAGTGGGCCTGCGGGCTGCGCCCCAGCACCACCGGCATGCGTTCACCGTCGTAGACCTCGGTCACGTCGATCCAGGTCAGGCGCACGGCCTCGGGCTCGAGCGTGCCCAGTACCGCCCCGAACTGGGTGGGCTGCATGTCGACCGAGCGGCGGCCCACCAGCACATGCACATGCACCGGTTCGGCGCGACCGCGCAGGTGCATCCAGTCGAGGGAGCGAAAGCGCGGCGTCTGGTCGGCCGACAGCCCGGCCAGTACCTCGCCGGTGATCAGGGTTTCGTTGTCGCTGGCATGGTCGATCAGGCGGGCCGCCACGTTCACGGCATCGCCAAAACAATCCCCGCTCATCTCGACCACTTCGCCGCGCGCCAATGCCACCTGAAGACGCAGGCCCCGCAGGCCAGGCGATGCACCCCGCTCGCGGCCTCGGCTGACCAGTCGCTCAAGTTCCTCGTGCATCAAATGGGCCGATTGCAGACCGTCGGGCGACGAATCGAACACCGCCATCAGCCCATCGCCCAGGGTCTTGATCAGCACGCCATGGCAGGCAGGCACCGAGCGGCCAAGGGCAGTAACAGTGTGGGTGACCACCGAGGTGGCTTCGGCATTGCCCAGTGTTTCGTAGAGGGCGGTCGAACCCCTCAAATCGGCAAACAGGACAGTGCGCTCGGCGATGCGCGTCATATCCACCAGTTTAATCGTGAATGATTGCACGCCCTGCCACCATTGCAGTGGATGGCACCCAGGCAAACGGCCTCCCGAAGGAGGCCGTCAAGAAGGTGCGTGTTGGCGCGGCTGGGCGCCAGTACCTCACAGGTTGTCGAGGTAGGTTCGCAGCTTGTCACTGCGGCTGGGGTGCTTGAGCTTGCGGATGGCCTTGGCCTCGATCTGGCGGATGCGTTCACGCGTGACGTCGAACTGCTTGCCCACTTCTTCCAGCGTGTGGTCGGTGCTCATCTCGATGCCGAAGCGCATGCGCAGCACCTTGGCTTCGCGCGGGGTCAGGCTGTCGAGGATGTCCTTGACCACATCGCGC
>JANOAQ010000266.1:0-5991 GCA_031411195.1 Burkholderiaceae bacterium
GCCGCGCTCGTCACCGTCACCGAACCGGTGAAGTCGTTTGACGTGGACTGCAGATCAACCGCACCTGCCCCTGCAGTGATGGTGGTCGCACCACCAGCAACAATGGAACCGGTGGTCTGCGATACCCCCACACCGGTCAGCACAACGTTGCCGGTCGTCGTCAGAGTGCTGTCGGTGAGTTGGATTGCCGCGGTGGTTCCATCCACGGTGATCGTCGCGTCGTCCGCATTGATCGCTGCAGCAGCGTTGACCACCACGCCCAGGCCGGTCAGCGAAACCGCGCCGCCTGCGCCTTTAAGGCCAGCGCCATCGCCAGCACCACCCGAACTGGTGATTCCCGCGCCGACAGTGACGACGCCGGCCCCACTCAGGGTCACAGCGCCGCCGGCGCCGCCACCCAACCCGGATGCCGCGAGCGCGGCGCTGCCTGACGCGTCAATCGCAGCGTTGGTGGTCACGCTGCCGGTGCTCGAATCGAGCATCACAGCGCCAGCATTCATGCCAACGCCAACGGTTGCGGTGCCGCCACTGGTGCTGATCGCCCGGGTCGAGATGTTGTTGACAGTTCTAACGGTGACCGCTCCGCCAGCCAGGTCAGCGCCGCCGGATGTGGTGATCGAGCCACCGGCCCCCGCCGTGAAAAAGTCGGCGCGGGTTACGCCGCCGGCTGTGCCCGCGACCTTGAACTCCCCGCCAGCCAGTGAAACGGCCGCGTTCAAGGTGACACCGTTGTCAGCAAAGAGGTTGAGCCCGCCGGTGCCGGTGTTGGTGATGGTCGCGCCCACGTCGACAGTGATGTTGTCCGCTGCCTTCAGCGTGAGATTGGTTGAATTGGCCCAGTCAAGTATTGGATGGCTGACGGTGATCTTCCCCGTATCGCCCAGTCCAGACGCCGTATCAACGATCACATTCGTCAGCCCGAGTTGGGTCTGCAGCGTGGTCGTGTTGAGGTTGGAGGGTGTCGCCACCACATCGGTGAAGGTGTCCGTGCCGTCGAACGTCATCGTGCCGGTATCTGCGGCCGTGCTGATGGTGATGTCAGTCGGGTCCAGCAACAAGGTTCCCTTGGCGCCGCGCGGCGCCCGC
Source organism: Burkholderiaceae bacterium (assembly GCA_031411195.1). Taxonomy (GTDB): domain Bacteria; phylum Pseudomonadota; class Gammaproteobacteria; order Burkholderiales; family Burkholderiaceae_C; genus Pseudaquabacterium. The sequence goes on from JANOAQ010000266.1 coordinate 1,087, forward strand.
GTGTCGACCCGGCCGCTGAAGCCAAGGGTGCGCTTGCCCGAGGTTTCGACGAAACCGCCATTGCCGCCATTGGCGCCGCCACGGGCCTCGATGCGGCCCCGGAACGTGGTGCTGCCGTCTGCCCACACCACCACCTGCCCACCGTTGCCGATGTCAGTCGCGCTGGCGTTGATGCGTGCATTGGCGCCCACCACCGTCTGGCTGGCCGTAGGCACGTCGCCCGCGCCGTGCAGTGCGCCGCCCACCAGCACCGTGCCCCCACCTGCTGCCCCCGACGCGTCGATCGCCGCGTTGCCGAACAAGCCGACGCGGTCGCCCAGCACCTTGATCGAGCCACCGGTCTGGCCCATGCCGGCGCCTGCGGCGTCGATGCTGCCGCTGACCACCGTGTCGCCGCCGATGGCGCGCAGCGTGACCACGCCGTTGTGCTCGGCCACGCTGTTGGCACGGATCACGCCGGTGTGATTGACGGCCGTGGCCAGCGCGCCGTCCAGGGTGTTGGCAATCAGTGCCACCGCGCCGCCGTCGGCCTGGATGCTGCCGGCATTGGCAACAATGGCGCGAAGTGCACCTTCGTCGACCGAGAAGCTGACCAGGCGGTCGCCCGCCACGTCCACCCGAACGCGCGAGCCCGCCAAAAGGGCGACGGCGCCGCCGTCGGCATTGATCGACCCGTTGTTGATGATCTGCGGTGCCGCCAGCACCACGAAGCTGCCGGGCGACACCGAGATGCGGCCGTCGTTGCGAACTTCACCGCCGGCATTGCCGCTGAAGCTGTAGCGGCCTGCGCTGAAGTCTGCATCCGAAATGGCGAGAGTCGATGCCAGCAGCGCGCCGGTATCGACGCGCGCAGACGGCGAAAAATACACGCCTTGCGGGTTGACCAGGAAGACCTGGCCATTGGCCGTGAGGCTGCCGTAGATACGCGACGCGTCGCTGCCGACGATGCGGTTCAAAACCACCGAGCTGGCGCTGGGCTGCACAAATTGCACGCTCTCATTGCCGGCGATGCCAAAGCTTTGCCAGTTGATAACCGCCCTGGCCGTGCCCTGGTTGATCACGGTCGACTGGGCGGTAGGCGTTGTGATCTGAGCTTGACCCGCCACCACCTGGCCTCCGGTGGGCGCTGCGTACACCGGCAGGCCGATGCTCAACAACAGGGCACTCAAGACGCGCGAGTAGATGTTGCCCAGCCGGATACGGTAGGTACCCCAGAGCTTGCGCGACAAGCGGACACGCTCGAACTTGAACAATCGGGGCAGGCGGCGCGGCGTAGCTGTCTCGTTCATGCTGACGATTTGGGTCATGGCGGCAATCCTTTGAGCTTGGGTCTGGCGCGCGGCACTGTGGTGGCGGCGGCCTCAAAAAATGATGGGGGTTCGGTCGGAGTGGCTCAGAACCACTTTTGCAACAGCATCCACAGTCGCGGCCGCGAGTCAGGGTCGCCAGTGGTGGGTGCCGGCCCACCCAGGCGCACGGCCTGCGCAGCGGTCATGACAAAATTGCCTTCGCGGCCGAGCAGTACACCAACACCGGCCGAATCAAGCGACAGCGAGTTGGCCGTGGTGGCCGTGTTGAGCGTGGTGCTGTTGCGCACATGGTCACGTCGGATCGAGCCGTAGTCGTAGAAAGCCGTCAGGTTCAACGCTTCACCCGCAACCTTGAAGCCAGTGCGGTAACGGTACTCGGCCGACACCAGAACGCCATCGTCGCCGACCCCCTCACCAATCGGATAGCCACGCACACCTTGTGGCCCGCCCAAGTTCAATTTCTCGGCAGAAGTCATGTTCTTCGACGCGGCCTGGCCGGTCATGCTGAGCAGCACGCTCGAAGCCTCGCTGAGGTACTGCACACGCTGCAGTTCGACGTTAAGTTTGGAGAAACTGCCTGATGTGCGAGGGCCAAAGGCTACCGGCCCTCCTGAATCAAGCCCGGCGCTGACCCCGTCAAGCTTGAGCTTGCCACCGGACAGCGTGATGGCGAAGCTGGTGGTGGCACCGGCCAAGGTGCGGTCGGAGTGGTTGCCCAACAGGCCCAGGCGCACCATGTCGATGCGCTTGGACGACGTGCTGGCGGTCTGCCCGATGTTGTCTCGCAGATCTTTGTGCTCAACGCTCCCAGTGGCAAAAACGTTTGTGAAGCGGCCGCGCATCAGCGGATGCACTCCCGAAAGTGCGGCAATGCGGGCCAACCCGGTTGCGTCCAGCGAGGCAAACTGTTTGCCGAGCGAGTATTCGCTCTGGGTGAAGCTGCCTGTCAACTTGCTGCCAAAGGGACCCACTGCCATCCCGTAGCCGAATCGGTACAGCAGATTGCCGCCCCGATCGGCCGCCTGCAGTCGCGCCGAGAAGACGTCGCCCATGCCGAACGGCGCGTTGATGGTGCCGCCCACTGCCACCCGAAACTCGCCCGATGAATGCGTGCCTTGGTTGTCGAGGGACAGGTAAGGCTCAAAACGCGCACCGTGTTTCACAACGGTGATCAAAACATCGGCCTCGCCCGGGCGAGCGCCAGGGAGTACGGTGGCTTCAGCATCGCTGCCCGCCATGTCGCGCAAAAGCAACACAGGCTTGTCGAGCGCGTACTGCGAGACTGGATCACCCGCCACCAGCGCAGTGCTAGCAAGTGCCTGCGCAAAGCCCTGCGAGACGCCACTTCCGGGCGCCACCGTGACCCTGACCTTGCCGATTCGGGCCTCGATGACCGCAAACTCGACCATGCCGCCAGCAGCGCCAAACGACTGCTCGGGCAGGTAGACGTCGGTCAGGACATAGCCCTTTGAAGCGTAGAACTGCCGCAGTGAAGCGGCCGCATCGGCCAAGCCGTTGAAGTCGGAGTCCTTGCCGATCAGGCCGGCCACAACGGATTGCAGTTCGGCCGTTGAGATCAGCGTATTGCCTGTGAAACTGACCGCCGATGGCCTGACTTTGATATCACCACCGGCATAGGCCCGCCGCAATGTCGGCACCGTCACATCTGGCGCGCCAAGTTGCGGCAGTGTCGGGATTTGTCGGGTCTGCTCTTGCAGCGTGCCCGAGTTTGGCGGCTGCTGCGCAAACACCAACGGGTGATGCGTTGCCAACATGGCCAAAGAGGCCAGCACGACAGGACGACAGGCAAATGAAAATAGCAAGGTGGTCTCCAGGTACGTTCTGATCTTGATGTGGGGCCGAGCGACCATTGAAATCCAATGATCCGCAAGATGCGTTCCAGCAACGCACTCTTACTTATCGTGACACCCAACCGCATTCACTGCCTCATCAATTTAGCTTAGTTGTCTGTCCAAAGCGAACAAACCAAGCGAAGAATTTCAGATTGGAGGAGCAGCGAAGTCAGTGCACACCAACTGTGTGCCGTTTGTCGGCAAGCACCGATTCGATCACCGCCACCTGATGGCAGCGATGCCGAAACGGCGCTTGGGCCGAACGGCGAGTCAAGCCGCCCGCTGCACCCCACCGACACGCCACGCGCCCATTAGCCGCTCCCACTTGGGTCGAACGGCCGCCAGGTGGCGGGCCTTCACGTGGCCGTAGCCGCGGATGTCTTCGGGCAGGCTGGCAATCTCCACCGCCGCAGCCAGGTTGTCGGCCTTCAGGCCGCGCAGCAGCTCTTCGATGCAGGTACGGTATTCACCGATCAGGGCGCGCTCGGTGCGCCGTTCTTCGGTCTTGCCAAACACGTCGAAGGCCGTGCCTCGCAGGCCCTTGAGCTTGGCCAACACGCCAAAAGCCGGGCGCATCCACGCACCAAAGGCCTGCTTCACCGGCACGCCCTGGGCGTTCACCTTGCCCAGGATGGGCGGGGCCAGGTGGTGCACCACCTTGTAATCACCTTCGAACATCGCAGCGATCTTGCCCGTGAAGGCCGCGTCGGTGTGCAGGCGCGCCACCTCGTATTCGTCCTTGTAGGCCATCAGCTTGAACAGGTAGCGCGCCACCGCCTCGCTCAGGCGGGTGCTCTTGAGTGGCCCCTCGGCTTGCCGCACCTGGGCCACGAAGGCCGCGTATTGCTGGGCATAGGCAGCGTCTTGATAGCCGGTGAGAAAGTCGACCCGCTTGTTGACGATTTCGTCGAGCGAAGGCTTCTTGACGAACTTGATCACCTGGGCCGCAGTGAACAAGGCCTGCACCGACGCCAGGTCATGGGCACAGTGCCGGCCCCATTCGAACGCGGCCTTGTTGTTGTCAACCTGTGTGCCGTTCAGCTCGAAGGCGCGCATCAGCGCCTCGCGCCCCAGCGGCACCCGGCCCTGCTGCCAGGCATAGCCCAGCAGCAACGGGTTGGTGTAGAGGCTGTCGCCCAGCAATTGCACCGCCACTTGCTCGGCGTCGAACAGGCCCAGGTGGCTGCGCCCCACGGCCGCCAGCAAGGCGGCCTCACAGCCGGCGGTGGGCGCCTGCCAATCGGCGTTGCTGACAAAGGCGGCGGTCGGGGTGGCGTGGCTGTTCATGGCCACATAGGTGTGGCCCTCGCGCATCAGGCTGAGCGTGGCCTTGCCGGCGGCCACGATGCCGTCGCAGGCGATCACCAGATCGGCCTTGGCGGTATCGACCTTGGTGGTGTGGATGGCGTCTGGCGTGTTGGCGATCTGGATGTGGCTCCAGGTGGCGCCGCCCTTTTGCGCCAGGCCGGCTGAATCCTGCGTGACCACGCCCTTGCCTTCGAGGTGGGCGGCCATGCCCAGCAGCGAACCGATGGTGATCACCCCCGTGCCCCCAACACCGGCCACCACGATGCCCCAGGCGCGGTCGCTGCCGTCGGCATGCAGAGGAATGGGAAGCACGGGCTGCGGGACGGGCGGCAGGCTGGGCTCGGGAATCGGCGGCATCGCCGAGAGGTCGCCCTTCTTTTCCTTCTTCGGCTTCTTCAGCTGCCCGCCTTCCACCGTGACGAAGCTCGGGCAGA
>JANOAQ010000267.1:0-2313 GCA_031411195.1 Burkholderiaceae bacterium
CTCGACCAGCTGCAAAAGGCCGGCCTGGTGATTTCAGCCATCACCCAGCGCGAAAAGCTCACCGAGATGGTCGAGTTGCCCACCAGCGAGCACCCCTGGTTCGTCGGCGTGCAGTTTCACCCTGAGTTCAAGAGCACGCCCTGGGACGGTCACCCGCTGTTCATCAGCTTCATCCAGGCCGCGCTGGCACACAAGACCACGCCCGCGCTGGCGGCCTGATCCGACACGCCATCCAAAGGCAGCACCATGCAACTCTGTGGTTTCGACGTCGGCCTCTCCCGGCCCTTCTTTCTGATCGCCGGGCCCTGCGTGGTCGAGAGCGAGCAACTGCAGATGGATGCGGCCGGCCAGCTCAAGGAGATGACCGCCGCGCTGGGCATCCCTTTCATCTTCAAGAGCAGCTTCGACAAGGCCAACCGTTCCAGCGAAACCGCTTTTCGCGGCTTGGGGCTGGACAAGGGCCTGGAGATCCTGGCCAAGGTCAGGCGCGAGCTGAACGTGCCGGTGCTCACCGATGTGCACGACATCGGCCACATCGCCCAGGTGTCGGCCGTGGTAGACGTGCTGCAGACCCCCGCCCTGCTGTGCCGCCAGACCGATTTCATCCACGCCGTGGCGCAAAGCGGCTTGCCGGTGAACATCAAGAAGGGCCAGTTCACCGCACCGCACGACATGAAGAACGTGCTGGAGAAAGCGCGCGCCGCCGCCCGTGCCGCCGGCCTTGGCGAAGACCGCTTCATGGCCTGCGAGCGCGGCGTGAGCTTCGGCTACAACAACCTGGTGTCGGACATGCGCAGCCTGGCCATCCTGCGCGAGACGAATGCGCCGGTGGTATTCGACGCCACCCACAGCGTGCAGTTGCCCGGCGGCATGGGCACCTCCAGCGGTGGTGAGCGTCAGTTCGTTCCGGTGCTGGCGCGTGCGGCGGTGGCCGTGGGCATATCGGGCCTGTTCATGGAAACCCACCCCGACCCGGCCCAGGCCCTGTGCGATGGCCCCAATGCGGTGCCGCTCAAGCACATGCGCGCTCTGCTCGAACAACTGTTGGCAATCGACCGGGTCGTCAAATCCCGGCCACTGCTCGAAGACCACTTTTCTGCCTGAACACCATGCCCGCTGCCTACGTCATTGCCGATGTCACCGTCACCGACCCCGAGAAGATGGCCGCCTACCGCGTGTGGTCGAGCCAAGCCATGCAGGAGTTCGGCGCCGAGATCCTGGTGCGCGGTGGCGAGTTCGAGGTGCTCGAAGGCCCCTGGACGCCCGGCCGCCTGGTGATGCTGCGCTTCAAGGACCGCGCCGCCGCGCACAACTTCTACAACAGCCAGACCTACAGCCATGCCCGCAGCCTGCGTGAAGGCGCCGGCATCATGCGCATGGTGGTGGTTGATGGCGTGCCCGATTGATGCCCGCGTGCAGCCTCTGAACGGCACATTGCGCGCCAACTGATTTTTTCATCCTACGGAGCAGACCTCATGAGCGCCATCGTCGACATCGTCGGCCGAGAAATCCTCGACAGCCGCGGCAATCCCACCGTCGAATGCGACGTGCTGCTTGAAAGCGGCACCATGGGCCGCGCGGCCGTGCCGTCGGGTGCGTCCACCGGCAGCCGCGAAGCCATCGAGTTGCGCGACGGCGACAAGGGCCGCTACGGGGGCAAGGGCGTGCTCAAGGCGGTGGAGCATGTCAACACCGAGATCAGCGAATCGGTGCTGGGCCTGGACGCCAGCGAGCAGGCCTTTCTCGACAAGACCCTGATCGACCTGGACGGCACCGAGAACAAGAGCCGCCTGGGCGCCAACGCCATGCTGGCCGTCAGCATGGCCGTCGCCCGTGCGGCGGCTGAAGAAAGCGGCTTGCCGCTGTACCGCTACTTCGGTGGCTCGGCCGGCATGAGCCTGCCGGTGCCGATGATGAACGTCATCAACGGCGGCGCCCACGCCAACAACAGCCTCGACCTGCAAGAGCTGATGATCATCCCGGTGGGCGCGCCCAGCTTCCGCGAAGCCGTTCGCTGGGGCGCCGAGACCTTTCACGCCCTGAAGAAAATTCTGCACGACCAGGGCATCAGCACGGCCGTGGGCGACGAGGGCGGCTTTGCGCCCAACGTGGCCAGCCATGAGGCGGCTATCCAGATGATCCTGGACGCCATCGACAAGGCCGGCTACACGCCCGGCTCGCAGATCGCCATCGGCCTGGACTGCGCCGCCAGCGAGTTCTACAAGGACGGCCACTATGTGCTCGAAGGTGAAGGCGGCCTGAAGCTGTCGGCCGAAGGCTGGACCGACATGCTGGCCACCTGGGTCGACAAGT
>JANOAQ010000268.1:0-2605 GCA_031411195.1 Burkholderiaceae bacterium
CCTGGCCGCCGCGCTGGCGGCACTGCCCTACCCCAGGCTGCTGGAGAAAGCGCTACTCTTGTTGCTCGAAAGCGAACCCGAATGGGGCGGCCTGCTGTCGACGGTGGGGGCCCGTGCCCCACGCCTGCGCCGTGCTGCGACCATTCAGGACGAGCGGCTGTTGCTGGCCGCCGCCGAACGCGGGCTGGGCATCGCTTACCTGTCGCAACTGCTCGCCGCCGACGCGCTGGCCGGCGGCCGCCTGGTGCACCTGGCCCAGGTGCCGGCCAGCCCACGGCCGCGGCTGTGGCTGATGCGCAGCCGCCTCACGCCGCGCACGCCGATCGCCAACCAGGCTTTCGACTGGCTGTTGGCGCAGGCCCGCGCCTACGCCGGTCTAGGCCCAATACTGTTCAGATAGAAGGAACTCGTTGATAATCCGTATCCGTCGAGACTGCGATGGGCACGGACGATGGCGAGAAGCCGCAAGGCGCTACCGGCGAGGGTTGACGTTGCGCATTTGATCAGCGCGGGGGTGTTGGCCAGCGTGTGCCCACGGGCGCTGATCGAAGAGGTGCTGGCCGACACTGGCAAAGCGAGTCAGCGCGAACGACTGCTGCCGGCTCCGGCGGTCGTGTACTACGTGATGGCGCTGGCGTTGTGGCGCGAGGCGCCGCTGGAGGAGGTGCTGCGGGTGGTGTGCGAAGGGCTGCAGTGGCTCGGTGGTGGGCAGGCCGGCGCGGTGCAGGCCAGCAAGTCGGCGATCTCCCAGGCCCGCACCCGGCTGGGCTCGCAGGTGATGCGCCAACTGGCCGAGCGCGTGTTGCGGCCGCTGGCAGTGCCGGGGGCGCCGGGGGCGTGGTACCGAGGGCTTCGCGTCATGGCGCTGGACGGCAGTTGCATGGATGTGGCCGACGAGGCGGCCAACGCCGAGTACTTCGGCTACCCGGGCGCCTCGCGCGGCCAGAGCGCCTTCCCGCAGGCGCGCCTGCTGGGCCTGGTGGAGTGCGGCACGCACGCGGTCGTAGCCGCTGAGGTCGCGCCCTACGGCCACAGCGAGCAAGCCATGGCTGCGCAAATGCTGCCGGCCAAGCTCAAGCCCGGCATGCTGGTGCTGGCCGACCGCAACTTCTACGGCTTCAAGCTTTGGCAGCTCGGTTGCGCCAGCGGCGCCAAATTGGCGTGGCGAGTCAAATCCAACCTGAAGCTGCCGGTCGAGCAAATGCTGAGCGATGGTTCGTACCTCAGCACCGTCTTCGACAGCGCGGACAGACACCGTAGCGCCGGTCAAGTGGTGCGTGTCATCGACTACACGCTGCACGACTCGGCCACCCCGGCGCAGGACAGCTACCGGCTGGTGACCAACATCCTGGACCCCGCTGACGCGCCAGCGCTGGAGCTGGCCGCGCTGTACCACGAGCGCTGGGAGATCGAGGGCGTCTTCGACGAGTTCAAGACGCACCTGCGCGCCAACAGCACGGTGCTGCGCAGCAAGACGCCCGAGCTGGTGCTGCAAGAACTGTGGGGGCTGCTGTTGGCGCACTTCGCCATCCGCCAGTTGATGGCGCAAGCCGCGTGGCCGCGTGGACTCGATCCCGATCGCTTGAGCTTCACGCACGCGGTGCGTGTGATCAAGCGCAAGATGCCGCAAGCCGCGGCCGTTCCCCCCTGAGCGTTTGACGGCGTGGCGCGCTGCGCTGCTCCACGAGATCGCGCGTGGTCGCTGCGTCAGCAGTCGTGGCCGCTACAACCCGCGCGGCGTGAAGCGCAAGATGAGCAACTTCAACGTCAGGCACCGAGGCGAGCCGCTGCACCAACGCCATCAGCCAACGCCGGCATTACGTATCTGAACAGTATTGAGGCTAGGCGCTGCGCTGCTCCTTCAGGTGGCAATCGGTCTGTTGCCGGTGGGGCCTTCCGGGTCAGCGTCACCGAGGCGACCCGCCGCGGCCCGGACAAGCGCGTATGGTTGCAGGCTGCGGCGACGTGGTCCTTCTTCTGGTGGGCGAGGCAGGCTTCGATCAAGGCCTCCGGAAACAGGGCGTCGTTGAGCCGTGACGAGAACGTTCGGCGCAGGTCGTGGACGGAGACCGGCTGAAACGGCTCCTGGTCCGGTGTTCGATCCTCGTTGATTCGGTCCACCGCCGCGGCGATCGTCCGGTTCAGCGTGGCCTGGCTGATCGGCTCGGCGGAGTCATAGCGGCTGGGATGGACGAAGCTACTCGACGGGAAGCAGGTTCGAAGCGTTGTCAAGATGTCAAGGGCCTGCTCGGCCAGGTACACCGTGTGCGGTTTCCCCGCCTTCATCCGCTCGGCGGGGATCAGCCACTGTGCCCGTTCCCAGTCTACTTCCGCCCAGGTGGCCCCGATGAACTCGCCCTTGCGGACACCGGTTAGCAGCAAGAGCCTGACAGCCAGCCGCAGTGTCGGCGCGGTACCAGTCTTTTCCAGTCCGTCGAGCAACGTCTTGATTTCATGACGGCTCAGGTTGCGCTCACGCGGGACAAACGTCGCATAGGCCTTCCGCGCGAGCGCTTCAGCCGGATTGGCGACATCGACGCCCTTGCCAGTGGCGAACCGGTAGACCTGCAACACCAGTTCCCTGGCGTGCACGGCCGGACCAGGC
>JANOAQ010000269.1:0-2270 GCA_031411195.1 Burkholderiaceae bacterium
CTTCGGCGACGCCGTCTTCAAGCCCTACACGCTGCGCCAGATCAACGGCATTGCCTGCGCCATCGTCGGCCAGGCTTTTCCGTACACGCCGATCGCCAACCCGCGCTACTTCGTGGCCGACTGGAGCTTCGGCATCCAGGACGAAAACCTGCAGAAGGTGGTCGACGAGGCGCGCGCCAAAGGCGCCCAGGTGGTCGTGCTGCTGTCGCACAACGGCATGGATGTCGACCTGAAGATGGCCACGCGCGTGCGCGGCATCGACGCCATCTTCGGCGGCCACACACACGACGGCGTGCCGGTGGCCGTGCCGGTGCGCAACGCCGGCGGCATCACGCTGGTGACCAACGCCGGCAGCAACAGCAAGTTCCTCGGCGTGATGGATTTGGACGTCAAGGCCGGCAAGGTTGCCGACTTCCGCTACCGCCTGCTGCCCATTTTTGCCAACCAAATCCAGGCCGACCCGGCCATGCAGGCGCTGATCACCAAGGTGCGGGCGCCCTACGAGGCCAGGCTGGCCGAAAAGCTGGCCATAACCGACGGGCAGCTTTACCGCCGCGGCAACTTCAACGGCAGTTGGGACCAGTTGATCTGCGATGCCCTGATCGACGTGCAGGGCGCCGACATGGCCTTCAGCCCGGGCTTTCGCTGGGGCACCAGCCTGCTGGCTGGCGACGTGATCACGCGCGAGCTGCTGATGGACCAGCTGGCCATCACCTACCCCTACGCCACCCTCACGCCCATGAGCGGCGAGACCATCAAGACCGTGTTGGAAGACGTGGCCGACAACCTCTTCAACCCGGATCCGTACTACCAGCAGGGCGGCGACATGGTGCGTGTGGGCGGCCTGCGCTACACCTGCACACCGGGCGAGAAGGCTGGCAGCCGCATCAGCGACATGCGCCTGGGTGGCAAGTTGATCGAGGCCGCCAAAACCTACAAGGTGGCCGGTTGGGCGCCGGTGGCCGAAGAGGCCAAGTCGGCGCCAGGCGTCAAGCCGGTGTGGGACGTGGTTGAAACCTGGCTGAAGGCGCAAGGCGGACGGGTCACGCCGAGAACCATCAACACGCCCAGGCTGGTGGGGGTAGAGGGCAACCCGGGCATGGCGGGGTGATGGCCTGGCAGGCGCTAGCAGAAGGCGCAGAAGGCGCGTGACGGTCTCTCGGCAAGCCGCTCAAGGCCGCGCGTAACTTGCGCTCATCTCCAGATCGGCGTGCGCCGGCAGAGGTGCTGCGGCCTGGCTGGCCTCACCACGCCTGTCCACCAAGGCATCGGTCAGCATGGCCGCCGCCCAGAGGGTGCTGAGCGTGACGAACGAGGTGAGGGTGAACACCGCTGCACCCGATACGCCCGCACCCACGGCGCAGCCACCGGCCAGCATGCCGCCAAAGCCCATCAGCACCGCACCGGCGATGTAGCGGCGCATGGCCTGGCCGCCCTGGAAGCCTTCGAGCTTGCACTCACGCCAGAGCACGGCCGACACGAAGGCGCCGACAAACACCCCGGGCACCAGGCCCAGGTCGAACTTCAAGGGCTGGCCGGGTGGTGACAACACCCACATCAGCGTATCGGCCGCCGGGCCGGTGAAGCTGAGGCTCTGCACGGGCAGCACCGCGTCGAACGACAGCTTGCCGATGCGGTAGGTCGCCAGCCAGGCCACGGCCACCGTCACGCCCACGCCGATCGCGCCAAACCACGACCAGAAGCGCACCCGCTGCCGCCGGGCCCACACCAGCGCAGCCGCCAGCCACACCGCGCCAAAGAGCAGGCCGCCGACATGGCCCAGGTCGGTAAGGGCCAGCACATCGCGTGCGGCGCCGCCGTCCACCGTCCACCAGCCGGCCAGGCTGTTTCGCAGTGGCGAAAGCAGGCCGCTGAGCGCCGACTGCGCAGTGACGGCAAACACCAGGCCCGACAGCAGGGCGCGCAGATTGCCCTGCGCCGCCAGCACCAGCAGCCGGCTGGAGCAGCCGCGCGCCAGGATCATGCCGGCGCCGAACATCGCACCACCGATGGCCGCGCCCGACAGGCTGCCTCGGGCCGACAACTGGCGTGCGTCGCTCACGTTCAACCAGCCCAGCAGGATGAAGGCCTGGGTCAGCAGCACCGCGCTGGCGAAGGTGAACAGCCAGACGGTGAGCTTGCCCTCATGGGTGCCCCGGGCAAACTCGATCACCGCCGAACGCAGGCAAAAGCGCGAGCGGTGCGCAAAAAATCCGAATAGCACACCGATCAGTGCACCCAGGGCCGCCGCTGCACCGGTTTCACCCATG
>JANOAQ010000270.1:0-5998 GCA_031411195.1 Burkholderiaceae bacterium
GCCAAGACACTGGTCTACCGCTTGTGCGAATGGAAGAACCGCCAGCCCACCGTGCGCGCCGATGGCAGCGTGGGCCCGGTGATCCCCGAGCGCATCATCACCCGGCCCCCCTCGGCCGAGCTGCGGCCCGACCAGAAGGACCAGGACAGCCTGCCGCCCTACGACGCGCTGGATGCCATCCTGGCCCGCTACATGGAAGAAGACCAGTCCATCGACCAGATCGTGGCCGCCGGTTACGCCGCAGCCGATGTGGAGCGCGTGACCCGCCTGATCAAGATCAACGAGTACAAGCGGCGCCAGTCACCGGTGGGTATCCGCATCACCCACCGGGCCTTTGGCCGGGATTGGCGCTACCCCATCACGTCGAAGTTCCGTGCTTAAATTGAAGTTAATCGACCCCTGCATTTGGAGCCCGCCATGAAACAGATCACCGCCATCATCAAGCCCTTCAAGCTGGAGGAGGTGCGCGAAGGCCTGGCCGATGTGGGTGTCTCGGGCCTCACCGTCACCGAAGTCAAGGGCTTTGGCCGGCAGAAGGGCCACACCGAGCTGTACCGTGGGGCCGAGTACGTGGTCGACTTCTTGCCGAAGGTGAAGGTTGAGGTGGTGATCAAGGACAGTGATGAAGACCGCTGCGTCGAGGCCATCGTCAAGGCCGCCAAGACCGGCAAGATCGGCGACGGCAAGATCTTTGTCACGACGATCGATCGCGTGGTGCGCATTCGCACCGGTGAAACCGACGAATCGGCCGTCTGATCTCGCACGGGGTGCCGCTGACAACGGGGCAGGCCGCAGGGCTTGTCCCGTTTTGCGTTTTGTTGGTCAGATCTTGCGGAAGTCGCCGCTGGCCGCATCGGCGGCAGCCGCCGCCAAGGTATCGAGCAGGGCATTGACGCTGTCGGACTGGTGCAGCATCGCCATCTGATCGGCACCCATGAAGCCTTCTGCCACCGAATGTTGCAGAAACTGCACCATCGGGGCCCAGTAACCCGCCACGTCCAGCAGGCCGATAGGGCTGGTGTGGTAATCCAGGTGGCGCCAGGTCCACACCTCGAACAGTTCTTCGAAGGTGCCGATGCCCCCGGGCATCGCGATGAAGGCGTCGGACCGTTCGGCCATCATCTGTTTGCGCTGGTGCATCGTGTCGACCACGTGCAACTCTTGCAAACCGCCGTGGCCGACCTCGGCTTTCATCAGCGAAAGGGGTATCACACCCACGACACGCCCCCCGGCGGCCAGGGTGGCATCGGCCACCTGGCCCATCAGGCCGGCCCGGCCACCGCCGTACACCAGTTGCCAGCCACGTTTGCCGATGGCTTCACCCAAAGCCCGAGCCAGGGCGATGTATTCGGGCCGCGCACCCGGGCGGGAGCCGCAATAGACACACACGGAAAACGGCACTGCCGCTGAAGTTTGAGCGTCACTCATGGCGTCCACCGTTGATATATGGCCGCCGCCCAAACGCCGCCACACCAAAGCAGTGACAGCAATACAGCCGCACTGCCGTAGTCCTTGGCGCGCTTGGACAATTCGTGCAGGTCGAAGGACACGCGGTCAATCGCGGCTTCGATGGCCGAATTGAGCAACTCGACCACCAGCACAAGCACCACCGAGCCAGCCAGCAGGGCCGCCTCGACCCAGGTTTGACCGAGCCAGAAGGCCGCCGGCAGCATGACGACCGCCAGGGCCGCCTCCTGCCGGAAAGCGCTTTCCGTGCGGGTTGCTGTTGTCAGGCCCTGGAGCGAGTAGCCAAAGGCGTGCAATACCCGGCTCAGGCCGGTACGCCCCTTGTAGGGATTGTTCATTCGGCTGATTTTGCCTTTGCAAGCAATGCCGGGTGCCAGTCAACCAGCCGCGTGCCGCAGACTGCGTCGTGCCAGAACTGGCGATCTGGCCGCAACCGGGTCAATGCGGCGTAGCCCAGCACGCCGGCGAGCACGATGCCGGTGATGGTGCCAGCGCCATGCAGCTCGGCCAAACCAGCCATGGCCAGCGCCGGCACAAACCACAACCACGCCAGAAGGTAGCGGACCAGCGCACGGCCCTGAGACACGGGCTGGCCATCGGGCATCACCAGGCGCACGTGCCAAGCCTTCATGGCCACGGTCTGACCGCCGCGCGACCAGAACCAGACAAAGTAGATGCCCAGCACCACAAACAAGAAGGCCATCAAGCCGCCACGGCCATTCAGCGCGTGACGCTGTTGGGTCAGGCTGGAAAACAGGTAGCCCGCGATCATCGTCACGCCGAAAAGCAGGATGCCCTCGTAGACAAACGCAGCCAGACGGCGCGCTAGCCCGGGTGCCCGGGCTGCGGATGCCAGAGGGCTCATTGCCGAACTGGCGACGAGGCAGCAGCGGCTGCCTGCGGGCCGCTCTTGGGCAAGAGCGTGTTGCGGTCGACCTGATTGGGCTTGGCCGCGATCGTGGGTTGCCCTGGCTGTTGATGCGGTGGCGGGGCCACCGGTCTGGTCATCAGCGTGGTGGTGGCGCCCGGTTTGGCTTGCACGACAGTGGGCGATACCGGCTTGACCAATGCGCTCGAGGCGCTGGCCTTGCGGTTTGCCGCCGCCGCAACAACCGGCCCCCCCGCCACTGCGCCGCTGGCATGTTCATCACGGGGCTTTGCGCGTGCGGCCAGTTCACGCCGGCGCTCATCGGGCAGGGCTTGATAGGCATCCCAGCGCTCTTGCTTGTGCTCGCTGGAGAGTTGCTTGGATTCCTGGAAATTCAGCCTTGCCCTGCCGCGCTCAGCGGGCGTGAGTCGGGCCCACTCGGCCATGCGGGCCTGGACTCGCTGTTGCTCCTCAGGCGGCAAAGACGCAAAGCGCTGCGAGACTTCCAGCCACTTTGCCTTGCGTGGTGCGTCGATCGACGACCAGTCCTTCTCAAGTGGGCCCAGTGCTTGGCGCTGCTGCGCATTCAACTGCGACCAGCTCGGCCCACCGACAGACGATGCCGACGGTGCAGGGGCCTTCGCTGCCTGCACCGGGTTGGGTGCCTGCGCCCAAACCTGGTGCGCTGCCAGCGCCAGGATCATGCTGCCGGCGGTCAATGCCAATCGGTGAGTCAGCGCCACAGCGGTGCCAGCTTCAAGGGGCTTCAGTGCTGCGCAGAAACTCGGAGAAACCCGGGTCGCCATAGGCGGTGGGCGGCAGCGTGTCAGCCAGCAAGGCGCTGTCGATTTCAGCCGCCACCGCGATCTGCTGTGAGTCGTGGTGTTGTTGGATCAGCACCAGGCCAGCGGCTAGCACCACCAGTGGAAAGGCCGAAGCCAGGCGCAACCACACCGAAGGCGGACCGCCCATCACGGCCGATCGACCAGAGGTACTGACCCAGGCAGCAGCGGCCGGCGCTACGGCTGCCCGGCGCTGGGCAAGTGCCAAGGCCACGGCACGCTCGCGAGCGAAGCGCAAGCGCTCGGTGATGTCGTGCGGCAGCGCTTCCGCAGCAAAGCTCAATCGACCGGCCAGACGCAGACCGATCTGGCCCTCAAGGGCATCCAGGTGCGGCGCAACAGCGGTTGGCGAGAGATTCTGATCTGTGTGGTTCACGGCGCGATTCCCTTGGTACGTAGGGCCTTGGCCAAGGCATGCACCGCCCGGGAGCAATGTGTTTTGACACTGCCTTCCGAGCAGCCCATGACGGATGCCGTTTCGGCAACGTCAAGCTCCTCCCAGTAACGCAGCAGGAAGGCTTCCCGTTGACGCGCCGGCAATTCCGACACCTGTGCTTCGATCAGTAGCAAGATCTGTGACCGGCTGACGGTATCGGCCGCGCTCTCGGCACCAAGCATGCCTTCGGCTGATTCAAGGCTTTCGAGCAGGTCGAAATCGCCGTCGGTACCCTCGACGTCGAAGTCCGACATGTTTTGCAGCACCGACTTGCGCACCTTCTGGCGGCGAAACCAGTCCATCGTGGCGTTGGACAGGATGCGCTGAAAAAGCAGCGGCAACTCGGCAGCCGGCCGGTCGGCGTATTTCTCGGCCAGCCGAATCATGGCGTCCTGCACGATGTCCAGTGCGGCGTCCTCATCCCGCACGGCATAGACCGTGCGCTTGAAGGCGCGTTTCTCGACGCTCTTGAGGCAATCTGAAAGTTCTTTGTCGCTGGCCAATGGTCATGCCGCACGCCATCTGAGGACTGCGGTCGAAAACGGCCACGATTATGTCACCCAGCGGGCGGCGCGAGCCCCGGCGAGGTCGAGTCTGCTCGATCTGATGTGATAATGCTGCTTCGCACAAAGCGTCACTGGTCTCAAGCAGGCTCACCGACCCGAGTGAGCCTTCGTTTTTTGATCGCGCAGGTGCCACATCCGCCTCACGAGGGCGCGAAGAGGCACACCAATGGATTTTCGTCAGAGAAATTCACAGAGGTTCTCAAATGGACATGTCTGCCGCGGAAGTCAAACGCGCCGCCACTTCTACAGGCTCGGCGCCGTCACTTTCCCACACCCCATCCCCAGTCGCGGAACTCAACGGTTCCGAGATCCTGGTTCGCTGTTTGCAGGCTGAGAACGTCAAGTACATGTGGGGCTACCCTGGTGGTGCCGTTCTCTACATCTACGACGCGCTCTACAAGCAACAGACGATCGAACACGTGCTCGTGCGCCATGAGCAGGCAGCCATCCACGCTGCTGATGGCTATGCCCGCGCCACAGGCGAGGTAGGCGTCGCCCTGGTCACCAGTGGCCCGGGTGTTACCAATGCCATCACCGGCATCGCGACCGCCTACATGGATTCGATCCCGATGGTGATCGTCACTGGCCAGGTGCCCACACCCGCCATCGGGCTGGATGCCTTTCAGGAGTGCGACACCGTGGGCATCACGCGCCCGGTCGTCAAGCACAACTTCCTGGTCAAGGATGTGCGCGAGTTGGCGAGCACCCTCAAGAAGGCCTTCCACATTGCGCGCACCGGCCGGCCCGGTCCGGTGGTGGTTGACGTTCCCAAGGATGTGTCGCTCAAGACCTGTGTTTTCTCCTACCCCGACAAGGTGGAGATGCGCTCGTACAATCCGGTCAAGAAGGGCCATGGCGGTCAGATACGCAAGGCCATGCAACTCTTGTTGGCGGCCAAGCGCCCTTACATCTACGCCGGTGGTGGCGTGATCCTGGGCAACGCCGCACCCGAATTGCGCGAACTGGCCGACATGCTGGGCTTTCCGTGTACCAACACCTTGATGGGCCTGGGTGCCACGGCGGCCAGTGATCCGAAGTTCCTGGGCATGCTGGGCATGCACGGCACTTACGAAGCCAACATGACCATGCAGCATTGCGATGTGCTGTTGGCTGTGGGCGCGCGCTTCGACGACCGGGTGATCGGCAACCCCAAGCACTTTGCCTCGGTCGAGCGCAAGATCATCCACATCGACATCGACCCGTCGTCGATATCCAAGCGTGTCAAGGTCGACATCCCCATCGTGGGCGACACCAAGGATGTGCTGCAGGAGATGATCGCCCACGTCAAGGAGTCGCAGGTCAAGCCCGACACGCACGCCCTGTCGTCGTGGTGGGGCCAGATCAACGAGTGGCGCAAGCGCGAGTGCCTGGTCTACAAGAACAGCGACGAGGTCATCAAGCCGCAGTTCGTTGTCGAGACGCTGTGCCGCCTGACGAAGAACATCGACACCTACATCACTAGCGATGTGGGCCAGCACCAGATGTGGGCGGCGCAGTACTACGATTTCGAACAACCGCGCCGCTGGATCAATTCGGGTGGCCTGGGCACCATGGGCGTGGGCTTGCCCTATGCCATGGGCATCAAGCTGGCCAAGCCTGACAGCGAGGTCTTCTGCATCACTGGAGAGGGCTCGATCCAGATGTGCATCCAGGAGTTGTCGACCTGCCAGCAGTACAACACGCCGGTCAAGATCGTCTCGCTGAACAACCGCTACCTTGGCATGGTGCGTCAGTGGCAGGAGATCGAGTACTCGGGTCGCTACAGCCACAGCTACATGGACGCGCTGCCCAACTTCGTGAAGCTCGCCGAGGCCTACGG
>JANOAQ010000271.1:0-3265 GCA_031411195.1 Burkholderiaceae bacterium
CTCTTGAAGCAGGCAATGCCACCCGACAGGCCCAGCACGATGTGCCGGCCGCCCAGTGGCAAGGCGGGATGGGGAACGGGGATCGACATGGCGGGCAATGTAGCGCAGGGGTGCTTGTGCAGCGGCAGGGTTGCGGCTGAAGGTGGCCTATTGCACGGCGGCGCCATGGCACTTCTTGAACTTCTTGCCACTGCCGCAGGGGCAGGGGTCGTTGCGGCCGGGCGTGGGCTCGACCCGGCGGGTTTCGGGCTTGGGCGCGTGGTCCAGCCAGTAAAGGCGCAGGTCCTGCACGGCAAAACAGGCCTCGTCCACCAATTGGTCACGGGTCAGCGTCTCGCCGGGGTAGTGTTCAGTCACGTGTTCGGCCAGCTCGGCCCGCGGCAGCATCAGGGCGACGATCCGAACCAGGCAGTCCTCATGCCATCGGCCGTCATCGGTTTCTGTATCAGGCTCGGGCCAGTCGTCGGCAAAGGCCTCGATCGCATCGGTGAAGCCTTCGGCCCACAGGGCGCCGGTCTGCAGCAGGTCTTCGGCTTCTTCGGCTGGCATGTGGCCGGCGGCCACCACCTCGGCGCGGGCAGCGTCGTCGTAGCTGATCATCAACGGCGCCAGGCGCACGGCCTCCGGGTCGTCGAGGATGGAATCGACATCCAGCTGGCTGGCCAGCGCGTTCCAGCGCACCATCAGGGTGACCAGGGCCTGGGCTTCGTCCTGCGGGTCGGCAAAGGCGCGCTCGAAGGCATCACCACACAGCTTGGGCAGCCACTCGCTGGCGTCGATCGCCCGGCGGCTGGCCAGCAAGGCGGTGAGAAAGCCATCTACCCATTCGAGCGAGATGTCAGCACCAAAGCCGACCAGGCGCTCGCACAGCTGCTCCAGCGCTTCGATCTCGGCTTCACTGCTGTTGCGGGCAACGCGGCTCATGCCGGGCTCCGGCGGTGGGCGATGGCGGGCGCGGTGGTGGGCGCGGTGGTGGGCCAGGTGGTGGGCCAGGTGGTGGGCGGCATCGGGCTGGTGGTCATGCGGCACTCTCGGATCGGGGGCTGGATTGTCGCTGCCCGCCAAGCGGTGCGTGTGGCCGGGCGGTGACGGACAATACCGGCCAACTTACAGCCTCACAGCGCCCCCAACCATGCCCTCCAAAAAATTCGAACTCGTCCGCCAACTCGAAAGCAAGCTCGAAAGCCAGCGCCGGCATGCCGGCAGCCCGGGCCGCTTTGCCGCCGAGGCCCCCGCCTTGCCCGACCGCAAGGCCCAGCGCAAGGCCGAGTCGGCGGCCGGCCTGGTGGCCTTTGCCTGCAAGTTGCCCGCGCCGCTGGCCCAGCAGTTGCGGGACAAGGCCGTCGGCCATGCAGGCGGCATCAACGGCCTGATGGCCGAGCTGCTGCAGCGCGGTTTGGCCTGACGCAGCGCCTGCGGGCACCCAACCCAAGGGCGCCTCGCGGCGCCCTTTCTCGCTGATGCGGCCCGCCGATCAGGCGCGTTCGGCCACCCATGCGGCCACGCCAGCAAGCGCTGCCGGCAGCCCAGCCGGGTCGGTGCCGCCGGCCATGGCCATGTCGGGCTTGCCGCCGCCTTTGCCGCCGACCTGCTGGGCCACGAAGTTGACCAGGTCACCGGCCTTGACTCGGCCAAGACTGTCGGCCGTCACGCCAGCGGCCAGCTGCACCTTGCCGCCGTCAACCACGGCCAGCACGATGGCGGCGGTCTTGAGCTTGTCCTTGAGCTTGTCCAGGGTGTCACGCAGGGTCTTGGCATCGGCGCCTTGCAATATGGCCGCCAGCACCTTGATCCCCTTGACATCCACCGCCTGGGCCATCAGCTCGTCGCCCTGGGCGCTGGCCAGCTTGCCCTTGAGCGCGGCGATCTCTTTCTCCAGCGCCCGCACCTGATCGAGCACCGCATTTATTCGGGTGGGTAGCTCGGCCGGCATGGCCTTCAGCGTGCCCGACAGGTTGCTAACCGTGTCTTCCAGCGATTGCAGGTAGGCCAGCGCGTTGTCTCCGGTCACCGCCTCCACGCGCCGGATGCCGGCGGCCACGCCGCTCTCGGCGACGATCTTGAACAAACCGATGTCGCCGGTGGACTTGACGTGGGTGCCGCCGCACAGCTCCTTGCTGCTGCCGATGGAGAGCACGCGCACGGTCTCGCCGTACTTCTCGCCGAAAAGCATCATCGCGCCGCTCTTTTGTGCGTCTTCCAGTGCCATCACCTGGGCGCTGGCTGCGGCATTGGCCAGGATCTCGGCATTGACGAGGGCCTCGACCTGGCGGATCTGGGCATCGCTGACCGGGGCGTTGTGGGCAAAGTCGAAGCGGGTGCGTTCGGCATTGACCAGACTGCCCTTCTGTTGCACGTGGCCGCCCAGCACTTCGCGCAGGGCCTTGTGCATCAGGTGGGTGGCGCTGTGGTTGCGCACGGTCTTGGCGCGCTGCTCGGCATTCACCTTGGCGGCCAGGCTGTCGCCCACGGCGATCGTGCCTTCCACCACCCGGCCCTGGTGGCCGAACACATCGGCCTGGATCTTGGTGGTGTCTTCCACCAGCACGCGGGCCACGGCGTTTCGCATCTCGCCGCTGTCACCGGCCTGGCCGCCGCTTTCGGCGTAGAACGGGCTGTGGTCAAGCACGATGACGCAATCGTCATCGGCCTTGACGCTTTGCACAGCGGCACCATCGACGTACAGGCCCGTGACCCGGCTGGTCTCGCAGGCCAGGTGCTCGTAGCCATGGAAGGTGGTGGGCGTGCCGCTGTAGACCAAACCGGCGGCCATCTTGAACTTGGCGCTGGCACGGGCCTGCTCGCGCTGGCGGTTCATGGCGGCGTTGAAGCCGGCCACGTCGACCGTCACGCCGCGCTCGCGGCACACGTCGCCCGTCAGGTCGACCGGGAAGCCGAAGGTGTCGTGCAGCTTGAAGGCGGTGTCGCCGTCGATGACCTTGGTGCCTCCGGCCAACGCGGTTTCCAGAATTTCCATGCCGTGGTGGATGGTCAGGAAAAAGCGCTCTTCTTCGGTCTTGAGCACGGCGGTGGCGCGATCCCTATCGCGGCGCAGCTCGGGGTAAGCCTCGCCCATCTCGGCGGCCAGCGGGGCCACCAAGGTGTGGAAGAAGGGTTTGCGCGCGCCCAGCTTGTAGCCATGGCGGATGGCGCGGCGGGCGATGCGGCGCAGCACGTAGCCGCGCCCTTCGTTGCCGGGGATCACGCCATCGACCACCGTGAAGGTGCAGGCGCGGATGTGGTCGGCAATCACCTTGAGCGACGG
>JANOAQ010000272.1:0-2013 GCA_031411195.1 Burkholderiaceae bacterium
CGATCACATCGTCCAGGGTCTGCGGGCGCAGGCGCTCGGCCAGCGGCACATCGGCGGGCGGCGCAGCGCCGGCCGGCGCCTGCAGTCCGGGCGAGGAAACAGCGGCGTCAGCGCCAAAAAGCGAGTCCTGCGGATTCATGGACCAGATTGTCACTGCGCACCGCAATTGCGCCAGAGTGCCCTTGCTATTTGACCGACCGCCTTGCCGGCCAACGGCCACACTGCACAGCAGGATCGCCGAGCGTCGTGTTGCCTTGGCACGGCCTGGCGCCTGCACCGCCACCCCACTGCCCTGCGCAGCCCTTGCCCCGGAGCCCACATGAGCGCTGTCACCGCCCACGAAAACGCAGCCGTCTTCCAGACGGCCGCCCAAGCCGGCTCCGTGCACGGAAGTCCCAACGAAGTGCTGTCCTTCAAGCTGGGCAATGAAGAGTACGGCATCGACATCCTGAAGGTGCAGGAGATCCGTGGCTACGAGCCGCCGACCCGCATTGCCAATGCGTCCGCCTTCATGAAAGGCGTGGTCAACCTGCGTGGCGTGATCGTGCCCATCGTCGACATGCGGGTGCGCTTTGCACTGGACGATGTCAAGTACGACGCCTTCACGGTGGTCATCATCCTCAACGTGGCCAACCGCACGGTGGGCATCGTGGTCGATTCGGTCAGCGATGTGCTTGAACTGCACGCCGAGCAGATCAAGCCAGCGCCCGAGTTCAATGGCAGCATTGATTCCACCTACATCACCGGGCTGGGCACCATCAAATCCGGCGACACCGAGCGCATGTTGATCCTGATGGACATCGAGCACATGTTGACCAGCGCTGAAATGGGTTTGATGGACCAGTTCAGCCACTAACCTGCAAGTAGAACAACCCATGAAGCGATCGCTGCACCTCGTTCTGGTCAGCCTGCTGGCCTGCAACGCCAGTTGGTCCGCACGCCCCCTGGTCAGTGATACGGCCGATTCGCTGGCCAAGCGCGAATGCGAGTGGGAAACGGCTGTGGCCAGCGCACGCATCAGCGGCGCGCCGAACGTGCGCGTATTCGATACGTTGGTGGCCTGTGGCGTAGGTGGTGGCACCCAGTTCAGCGCCGGCTTCACCCGCGCGACGGGGGGCGGCAACTCGGCGCAAGCCATGGCACTGGCGGGCAAGACCAATTTCGTCGAACCCAAGGATGGCCGTACTGGCTGGGGCCTGGCCTACGGGGTGGCCTTCGACAAGTTGCCGGGCACAGGCTGGCGCCACGGCGGCACCCGCTTGCTGGGCGTGGCCACACGCACCCTGGGCGATCACCTGACCGGCCACGCCAACCTGGGCTGGGTGCGTGACGAGGCCGACAAGTCCAGCAGCGCCACTTGGTCGCTGGGCCTGGAAGGGAATGGCCCCGTGCGCTGGACCGCCGATGTCTTCGGTGACGACCGCGGCAAGCCCTGGGTCTCGGCCGGCATGCTGTGGCCACTGACCGAGAAGTTCAACGTCAATCTGGCTGTGGCACAGAGCAGCGACGCGCCTCGAACACGCTTGTGGACTCTGGCCTTCAAGCTCGATTTCTGAGCTGGGCGGCCAACAGGCGCTGGCCCTTCGGGCCACGCCGCTCAATTGCCGATCACATCCACACCCGCGGGCGGCACGAATCGAAAGCGCTCCGCCGGCACCGGCACACCTTGCTGGACGGCGCTGAATTGCAGCAATGAGCGTTGGCCGAACGCGTCGACGATCTCCAGCGCCGCCAGTTCCTTGCCGCGAAACCCCACCCGCAATTGCGCCACGCTGCCCTCTTTGGCGCGCGGCGTGGCCAGCACCCAGTCCAGGCCGTCCTTGGCGGGCAAGGCACTCAGGGCAAAGTCGCGCTCCAGCGTGCCGCCGGCCAACAGGGCTGCGGGCGTGGCGCCCAGGGCCTGGTCCAGCGCACGCACGCTGACTTGGTTGAGGTCGACATCGTGCAACCAGACCTTGGCGCCATCACTGACGATCAACTGCTCGAACGGCTTGCTGTAGCCGAAGCGAAAAC
>JANOAQ010000273.1:0-2457 GCA_031411195.1 Burkholderiaceae bacterium
GCCGACATCGTGGTCGAGGCCACCGGCCTGTTCCTGACCAAGGAAACCGCCGAGGCGCACCTCAAGGCCGGCGCCAAGAAGGTCATCATGTCAGCGCCCAGCAAGGACGACACGCCGATGTTCGTCTACGGTGTCAACGACAAGACCTATGCCGGCCAGGCCATCATCAGCAACGCCAGTTGCACCACCAACTGCCTGGCCCCGGTGGCCAAGGTGCTGAACGACAACTTCGGCATCAAGCGCGGGCTGATGACCACCGTGCATGCCACCACCGCCACGCAGAAGACGGTGGACGGCCCCAGCAACAAGGATTGGCGCGGCGGCCGCGGCATCCTGGAGAACATCATCCCCAGCAGCACCGGCGCGGCCAAGGCGGTGGGCGTGGTCATCCCCGAACTGAACAAGAAGCTCACCGGCATGTCCTTCCGGGTGCCCACCAGCGATGTGTCGGTGATCGACCTGACGGTCGAGCTGGTCAAGGAAGCCAGCTACGACGACATCTGCGCCGCCATGAAGGCGGCCAGCCAGGGCGCCATGAAGGGCGTGCTCGGCTACACCGAGGACAAGGTGGTGTCGACCGACTTCCGTGGTGAGCCGATGACCAGCGTGTTCGACGCCGAAGCGGGCATCGCGCTGGACAAGACCTTCGTCAAGGTGGTGGCCTGGTACGACAACGAATGGGGATATTCCAACAAAGTGCTCGAGATGGTGCGTGTGATCGCCTGATCAGACACGTTCGGACACGATTGTTCACAAGGCCGGGCGTAGCATCCCGGCTTTGTGCTTTGTGGGCGGTTTACCCGGGCGACGTTCGACCGCGCTGCCTCGCCCCCTGGCAAGACCGCAAGTGAGCAGCGTTACATGGTGATTCCCTGGATTCGGCGTTTTGGGCTGTTGCCCGCCCTGCTGCTTGGCGCTTTGGCGGCCTGGCACGGGCCAGTGGCCAGCGCGTCGGTCGAGGCGGGCCCGCGGTTCCGCGCCGCCGCCCTGACGGCCCAGGCCGAAGACCCCGACAACGCGCGGGTGATCGTCAAGTACCGCGCCGGCAGTGCGCTCGACCGTGACGCCGCCGGCGCCCCCCGTCATGCCGCCCGCCTGGGCAAGCAACTGGCGCTTTCGCTGCGCGACGGCCACGTGCTGGGCCGGCGCACGCAGAGCCTGCATGCCAGCGGCCTGTCGTCCAGCCAGCTGGCGGCCAGGCTGGCTACCCGCGCCGACGTGGAATGGGCCGTGCCCGTGGGCCGCAAGACCATCAACGGCGTGGTGCCCAACGACCCTTATTTCGCCGACAACCAGGCCACCATCACGCCCACCGTGGGCCAGTGGTACCTGCGCGCGCCCGACACCACGGCCGTCTCGGCCATCAACGCGCTGGGGGCCTGGGCCATCACCCAGGGCTCGGCCAGCATCACTGTGGCCGTGCTCGACACCGGCGTGGTGACGAGCCACCCCGACCTGGCCGGCAAGCTGTGGCCGGGCTACGACTTTGTCAGCCGCACCACCCGGTCGAACGACAACGACGGTCGAGACGCCGACCCCAGCGACCCCGGCGACTGGACCATCGCCAATGAATGCAGCGCGGGCAAGGCGGCTGGTAACAGCAGCTGGCACGGCACCCAGGTGGCCGGTCTGATTGGCGCGGCCAGCGACAACGGCATCGGCATGGCCAGCGTAGGACGCAATGTGATGGTGTTGCCGGTGCGCGTGCTGGGCAAGTGCGGTGGGTTCGACGACGACATTCAGGCAGCGATGCGATGGGCCGCAGGGCTGAGCAACGACCCGGTAGTCAATCCGCACCCAGCCAAAGTAATCAACCTAAGTCTGGGGTCAACCAGCGCCTGTCTGCACAACTACCCCGCGGTGTTCGCCGAGCTCAATGCAGCCGGTGTCAGCGTGGTGGTGGCAGCCGGCAATGAAAGAGGCCGTGCCGTGGGCGAGCCGGCCAACTGTCCAGGCGCCATCGCCGTGGGCGGACTGCGACATGCCGGCAGCAAGGTGGGTTATTCCAACCTCGGCCCCGAAGTGGCTATCGCTGCACCGGCGGGCAACTGCGTCAACCTCTCGGGCGCCTGCCTCTATCCACTGGTGACCACGCTCAATACCGGCCTGACCAGCCCTGGCAGCAACACCTACAGCGACAGTTTCTCGACCTCGTTGGGCACCAGCTTTGCGGCGCCCCTGGTGGCCGGTACCGTCGGCCTGATGCTGTCGGTCGACCCGACCCTGACACCAACCCAGGTGAAGGCCGCGCTGCAGGCCTCGGCCCGCGCCTTTCCGCCCCAGGCCGACAACGCCGTGCCGGTCTGCCAGGCGCCCAGCAGCGTGGACCAGGAAGAGTGCTACTGCACCACCAGCACCTGCGGCGCGGGCATGCTGGACGCCGGTGCAGCGGTGGCCCGGGTGCAAGCAGCCCTGGCCGCGCCCACTGCGGCCATCAGTGCGTCCACGCTGTCGCCC
>JANOAQ010000274.1:0-8238 GCA_031411195.1 Burkholderiaceae bacterium
CGGCATCGGCGGCCCGGGCCGTCCGGTGGTGCGCGGCCTGGTGGCCGGGGCGGCGCCGCCGGCCTCGATGATTGAAGGCATGGCCAGGTTGGGATTCGACATCACCCATGTCTACGGCCTGACCGAGGTCTACGGGCCGGCCGCGGTGGCGGTCAAGCGCAAGGCATGGGCCGATCAAGCGCTGTCGGAGCAGACCCGGCTCAATGGCCGCCAGGGCGTGCGCTACATGCTGCAGGAAGGCATGACGGTGCTCGACCCCGAATCGATGCAGCTCACGCCCGCCGATGGCCAGACCATGGGCGAGATCATGTTCCGCGGCAACATCGTGATGAAGGGCTACCTGAAGAACCCTGCGTCCACCGCCAAGGCCTTTGAAGGCGGCTGGTTCCACACCGGCGACCTGGCCGTGATGGAGACTGACCGCTACGTCAAGATCAAGGACCGCAGCAAGGACGTGATCATCTCGGGCGGCGAGAACATCAGTTCCATCGAGGTGGAAGACGCGCTGTACCGCCACAGCGCCGTGGTGGCCTGCGCGGTGGTGGCCAAGCCCGATGCCAAATGGGGCGAAACGCCGGTGGCCTATGTCGAGACCCGGCCCGGTGCCACCGTGACGGCAGCCGAGCTGGTGGCCCACTGCAAGACCTTGCTGGCGGCCTACAAGGTGCCGCGCGACATCCGCTTCGAAGAAATTCCCAAGACGTCGACGGGCAAGATCCAGAAGTTCCAGTTGCGCGAGCGCGCCAAGTCCAACTCGGCCATCGAATGAAGGGGTTTTTGCCATGCTGACCACCGACGATCCGCTGTTGATGCGAACCCAGGATGCGCGTGGTGTCATCACGCTCACGATGAACCGTCCGCAGGCTTTCAACGCGTTGAGCGAGGCCATGCTCGACGCCCTGCAGACGGAGCTGGACGCCATTGCGCAAGACAGCAGCGCACGGCTGTTGGTGATCAAGGCCGCCGGCAAGGCCTTCTGCGCCGGGCACGATTTGAAAGAGATGCGGGCCGAGCCCTCGCAGCCGTATTACGAAACGCTGTTTGCGCAGTGCGGCCGCATGATGATGGGCATCCAGCGCCTGCCGGTGCCGGTGATCGCCCAGGTGCAGGGCATCGCCACCGCTGCGGGTTGTCAACTGGTGGCCATGTGCGATCTGGCGGTGGCCAGCGCCGATGCGCGCTTTGCGGTCAGTGGTGTCAACCTGGGGCTGTTCTGCGCCACGCCCAGCGTGGCCCTGTCGCGCAACCTGGGGCGCAAGCAGGCCTTCGAGATGCTGGTGACCGGCGCCTTCATCAGCGCCGCCGAGGCGCTGGCCAAAGGCCTGGTCAACCGCGTGGTGGCGCCCGAAGCGGTGGAGGACGAAGTGGCCCAACTGGTAGCGGCCATCGTCGGCAAGCCACGTGTGGCCCTGGCCATGGGCAAGGCGTTGTTCTACCGCCAGCTGGAAGAAGGCATCGAGGCGGCTTACGCCGATGCCACCCAGACCATGGCCTGCAACATGATGGAACACAGCGCCCTCGAAGGCGTGCAGGCCTTCATCGACAAGCGCCAGCCCGACTGGCGCTAGGAGCGTGGGCGGTAGAAGGTCGCCGGCTGCAACGCGCGAGAAACCGGCATCGCCGGGTACCACCTCCTGCGCCCAGGGGGCAAGCCCTGGGCTTGTCGGTGCTCCCCAGCGGTGCTCGGTTTTCGCACGTTTCGCTTCGGCGCCTTCTGCCGCCCACGCTCCTAGGCGCGCAGATCAGCTTTTGCTGCTGGTGTTGTGCCGCATCAGGCGGCCTTTTTCGCGTTCCCACTCGCGGTCCTTGGTGGCGTTGCGCTTGTCGTGCTCGGCCTTGCCCTTGGCCAGTGCAATGTCGGCCTTCACCCGACCGCCCTTGTAGTGCAGATTCAGTGGCACCAAGGTGAAGCCACGCTGCTCGACCTTGCCCACCAGCCGGCGGATTTCGGCCTTGTGCATCAACAGCTTCTTGGTGCGGTCGGCTTCGGGGCTGACATGGGTGGACGCCGAGCGCAGTGCGTTGATGCGGCAGCCGATCAGGTAGAGCTCGCCGTCCTTGATCACCACGTAACCGTCGGTCAACTGCACCTGGCCGGCGCGGATGGCCTTGATCTCCCAGCCGGCCAGCACCATGCCAGCCTCGTAACGCTCTTCGACGTGGTAGTCGTAACGGGCGCGGCGGTTCTCGGCGATGGGGCCCGAGGGCTTGGCCGCCTTGGCGGCTTCCTTGCGAGTGATGGTCAGGGTGGACATGGCTGCCGGTGAAGTGAGGCCCAAGGGCTGCAAAGCAAGCGGCCTCTAGAATTGCGCCATTGTATGAAGCACGTGAAAAAGTCCGTGCTGCTGTGGTACTCGGCCCGCGAGATGTACGAGCTGGTCACCGCAGTGGCCGATTACCCCGCCTTTCTGCCCTGGTGTGAACGGGCCGAGGTGCTGCAGCACGACGACACCGGCATGACAGCCCGCCTGCACCTGCAGTTTGCCGGGCTGCGCCACACCTTCACCACCCGCAACGCCCACCAGCCAGAGCAGTCCGTGGTGATGTCGCTGGTCGACGGGCCGTTTTCCGAGCTGGACGGCACCTGGTTGTTCGTACCCCTGGGCAAAGCTGGCGAGTCGGCCTGCAAGGTCGATTTCGACCTGCGCTACGCCTTCTCCAGCCGCGCATTGGAGACCGTGCTCAGCCCCGTCTTCGACAAGGTGGCCAATACCTTCGTGGATTCGTTCGTGCAACGTGCCGAGCAGGTGCATGGCGCTCGCTGAAACAGTAGCCTGCATCGAGGTCTCGGTGGCCTGCTCGTTGGCGCCACGTCAGGTGCAAACGGTGCCGCTGCGTTTGCCGCCGGGCAGTACGGCGCTGCAGGCCCTGAAGGCCAGTGGCCTGGCTGAGCACCTTGGCGCCGGGCTGCTCGACCAGCTCGGCCTGGCCCTGTGGGGCCGCGCCTGCGAACCCGGCACCGTGCTGCGCGACCAGGACCGCCTCGAACTGCTGAGGCCGCTGGTCGTCGATCCCAAGGAATCGCGCCGCGAGCGCTACAAGCGTGACGGCATCAAGAAGACCCGGCGCCCCCCACGCGCCAGCCGACGCCCCTGAGGCAGCGGCGTCTCAGCGGCAATTCGAGGCCATCACCTGACGGGCCTGTGCCATTTCATTGGTGCGCCCCGCGTCGTCCAGCACCACCCGCTCGCCCTTGGCGTTGACCTGCACCATGCGTTGCCCGGTTTCAAGGGTGGCGAGGTGGCTGCGTGCACGCTGGCAGTTGTCGGCGCGCTGCGCGGTGGCGCGGTCTTCGTCGGCCTTGGCGCGGGCCTTGGTCTCCAGCTCGGCCTTGCTGCGGCGCGCTTCGAGTTCGGCGTCCACCGGCACGCGCGCGGCGCTGGGTGCCGGCGCCGCGGCCGACGCTGCCGCCACGGGACGATTGGCCCTGGCCGGGCTCGGGCGGGACAGCACGTCCTTGTCGGGAATGTCGCGCGGCGGGGGCAGGTCGCTCACATGCACCTGACCTGCACCGTCCTTCCATTTGTACTGGGCCAGGGCGGGCACGCAGGCCATGGCCAGCAGCAGCGCCAGCCAGGCCGCGCTGCGGGTGCTTGGACGGTGCTTCAGGTCGGACAAAGCGGGCTCCTCAGGCTGCAACGCTTCGAAGTGTAGCCAGCCGCCAGGGGGCTGAACCGGCCGGGGTGTGTCTACTCCGTATAATCTTCTTTTGCGTACGGAGCCTTCCCATGCGCCTTCTAGGCAAAGCGCTCACCTTCGACGACGTGTTGTTGGTGCCGGCTTTTTCCCAGGTGTTGCCACGCGACACCAGTTTGGCGACCCAGCTGTCGCGCAACATCCGATTGAACCTGCCTCTGGTGTCCGCTGCCATGGACACCGTCACCGAGGCGCGCCTGGCAATTGCCTTGGCGCAAGAAGGCGGCATCGGCATCGTCCACAAGAACCTCACGCCCAAGCAGCAGGCGGCCGAGGTTGCACGCGTCAAGCGCTATGAATCGGGTGTGCTGCGTGACCCGATCACCGTGTCGCCCGGCGTGCCGGTGCGCGATGTGATTGCGCTCAGCCGGCAGCACGGCATCTCGGGCTTTCCGGTGATCGAGGATGGCCGCGTGGTGGGCATCATCACCGGCCGCGATTTGCGTTTTGAAACGCGGCTCGATGCGCCGGTGCGCGAAATCATGACGCCGCGCGACAAGCTCATCGTCGTGAAAGAGGGCGCCACCATCTCCGAAGGCAAGGCCCTGATGCACCAGCACAAGCTGGAGCGCGTGCTGGTGGTCAACGACGCCTTCGAGCTGCGTGGCCTGATGACGGTCAAAGACATCACCAAGCAGACCAACTTTCCCGATGCCGCCCGCGATGCCCAGGGCAAGCTGCGGGTCGGCGCCGCCGTGGGCGTGGGCGATGGCACTGAAGAGCGGGTCGAGTTGCTGGTGCGGGCCGGCGTCGATGTGCTGGTGGTCGACACGGCGCACGGCCACTCGGCCGGTGTGATCGAGCGGGTGCGCTGGGTCAAGAAGCACTACCCGCAGGTCGACGTGATCGGCGGCAACATCGCCACCAGAGCGGCCGCGCTGGCCTTGGTCGAGGCCGGTGCCGATGCGGTCAAGGTGGGCATCGGCCCGGGCTCCATCTGCACCACCCGCATCGTCACCGGCGTGGGTGTGCCGCAGATTTACGCCATCGACCAGGTAGCCCAGGCCCTGAAGGGCAGCGGCGTGCCGCTGATCGCCGACGGCGGGGTGCGCTTCTCGGGCGATCTGGCCAAGGCGATTGCCGCCGGCGCCGATTCGGTGATGATGGGCGGCGCTTTTGCCGGCACCGAA
This sequence comes from Burkholderiaceae bacterium, assembly GCA_031411195.1. Lineage (GTDB taxonomy): Bacteria > Pseudomonadota > Gammaproteobacteria > Burkholderiales > Burkholderiaceae_C > Pseudaquabacterium. Next base: position 4,827 of record JANOAQ010000274.1, read on the forward strand.
GAAGCCCCGGGCGAGACCATCCTCTACCAGGGCCGCACCTACAAAAGCTACCGCGGCATGGGCTCCATCGGCGCCATGCAGCAGGGCTCGGCCGACCGCTACTTTCAAGAAAGCGGCAGTGCCGGTGGCAGCAATGCCAGCGCCAAGCTGGTGCCCGAGGGCATTGAAGGCCAGGTGCCGTACAAGGGCACGGTGGTGGCGGTGATCTTCCAGATGGCCGGTGGTTTGAAGGCCAGCATGCACTATTGCGGCTGCGCCAGCATCGACGACATGCAGCAGCGGGCCGAGTTTGTCGAGATCTCGTCGGCGGGCATGCGCGAGAGCCATGTGCACGACGTGCAGATCACCAAGGAAGCGCCGAACTACCGCGCCGAATGACGAACCTACCGCAAGGCGCCAGCGCCCCGATCGGGCGCGACCGGCGCCAAGCCGCGATGCCCTTCATCCTGATCACGGTGCTGATCGACATGATGGCCATCGGCGTCATCGTGCCGGTGCTGCCCCTGTTGGTGGGCACCTTCACCAGCAACACCACCGAGCAGACCTTCTGGTTCGGCATCGTGACGCTGAGCTTTGGCGTGGCCAACTTTTTTGCCGCGCCCGTCCTGGGTGGGCTGTCGGACAAGTACGGTCGACGGCCGGTGCTGCTGCTGGGGTTTTCGGGCCTGGCGCTGAGCTTTCTGGTCACCGGGCTGGCCACGGCGCTTTGGATGCTGATCGTCGTGCGCATCTTCAGCGGTGCGATGCAGGCCAATGCGGCGGTGGCCAATGCCTATGTGGCCGACATCAGCGCGCCCGAAGAACGGGCCCGCCGTTTCGGCCTGGTGGGCGCCATGTTCGGCCTGGGCTTCACCCTGGGCCCGGTGCTGGGCGGGGTACTGGGTTCGATCGACCTGCACCTGCCGTTTTTCGTGGCCGGTGGCCTGGCCATCACGAACTGGCTCTACGGCTGGTTCGTTCTGCCCGAGTCGCTGCCACCCGAGCGTCGCCAGGCCTTCAGCTGGCGTCGTGCCAACCCGCTGGGGGCGCTCAAGGGCCTGCGCGAGCTTGAAGGAGTTGGCGCTCTGGTGGTGGTGAACGGCCTGGCCTCGCTGGCGCAGTTCACGCTGCACAACAGCTTCGTGCTCTACACCACCTTCAAGTTCGGCTGGGGGCCGGCGCAAAACGGCTGGGCGCTGTTCACCGTGGGTCTGATGTCGGTGCTGGTGCAGGGCTTTCTGCTCAAGCACCTGCTCAAGCGCTTTTCGGTGCGCAGTCTGGCCGTGGTGGGCCTGCTGGCTTCGTCGGCCACCTACTTCTGCTTCGGCGCGGCGACCGAGGGCTGGATGATGTTCATCATCATCATCATCGGCAACATCCTGGGTGGTGGCGCTGGCGCGGTCATACAGGGCCAGGTCTCCAACGCGGCCGATGCCCGCAGCCAGGGCCAGACGATGGGCTCGGTTTCGTCGCTGAACAGCCTGATGGCGGTGATCGCCCCGGTGGTCAGTGCGCCGCTGCTGGGCATGGTGTCGCACCTGCCGGCAGGTGACTGGCGCATGGGCTTGCCTTTCTATTTTTGCGCCATCCTGCAGTTGATTGGCGCCTTCATCGCCTTGCGGCACTTCCGGCGCCGTGGCGCGCGCGTCCTTCCTGCGGCAGTTTGAACGCCGACCATGTGAACCCCATGCACGACAAGATTCTCATCCTCGACTTCGGCTCCCAGGTCACCCAGCTCATCGGACGGCGGGTTCGCGAGGCGCAGGTGTACTGCGAGATCCACCCCAGCGACGTGTCGGACGACTTCATCCGCCAGTTCGCGCCCAAGGGCATCATCCTCTCGGGCAGCCACGCCAGCACCTATGAAGATCACCAGTTGCGCGCGCCGCAGGCGGTGTGGGACGCGGGCGTGCCGGTGCTGGGCATCTGCTACGGCATGCAGACCATGGCGGTGCAACTGGGTGGCTCGGTGGAATGGAGCGACCACCGCGAGTTCGGCTATGCCGAGGTGCGGGCCCACGGTCACACGCGTCTGCTGGATGGCATTGAAGATTTCAGTACCGCCGAAGGCCACGGCATGCTCAAGGTCTGGATGAGCCACGGCGACAAGGTGGCCACGTTGCCGCCGGGTTTCAAGCGGATGGCCAGCACCCCCAGTTGCCCCATCGCCGCCATGGCCGACGAAGCGCGTGGCTACTACGCGGTGCAGTTTCACCCCGAGGTGACCCACACCCTGCAGGGCCAGGCCATGCTGCAGCGCTTCGTGCGCGGCATCTGCGCCTGCGCGGGCGACTGGGTGATGGGCAGCTCCGTCGACGAAGCCGTGGCCCGCATCCGCGCGCAGGTGGGTGACGAAGAAGTCATCCTCGGCCTGTCGGGCGGTGTCGACAGCAGCGTGGCTGCGGCCCTCATCCACCGCGCCATCGGCGAGCAGCTGACCTGCGTGTTCGTCGACCACGGCCTGCTGCGCCTGAACGAAGGCGCCATGGTGATGGAGATGTTCGCCGGGCGCCTGCAGGCCAAGGTGGTGCATGTGCAGGCGGCCGACCAGTTTCTGGGCCACCTCAAAGGCGTGACCGACCCTGAGCAGAAGCGCAAGATCATCGGCCGCGAGTTCGTCGAGGTCTTCCAGGCCGAAGCGGCCAAGCTGAAGGCTGCGGACGCCGCTGCCAAGGGCGAGAAACTGGGTCGCGCCGTCAAAGGCGCGACGTGGCTGGCCCAGGGCACCATCTACCCCGACGTGGTGGAAAGCGGCGGCACTGCCAGCAAGAAGGCCACCATCAAGAGCCACCACAACGTCGGCGGTCTGCCGGCCACCCTGGGCCTGAAGCTGCTGGAGCCGTTGCGCGAGCTGTTCAAGGACGAAGTGCGCGAGCTGGGCGTGGCCCTGGGCCTGCCGCACGACATGGTGTATCGCCACCCCTTCCCCGGCCCCGGCCTGGGCGTGCGCATCCTGGGCGAAGTGAGGCCTGAATTTGCCGCCTTGCTGCAGCGCGCCGACCACATCTTCATCGAAGAGCTGCGCCGCGAAATCGACCCCCACACCGGCAAGACCTGGTACGACCTGACGAGCCAGGCCTTTGCCGTGTTCTTGCCGGTCAAGAGCGTGGGCGTGATGGGCGACGGCCGCACCTATGAGTACGTGGTGGCGCTGCGCGCGGTGCAGACCAGCGACTTCATGACGGCCGATTGGGCCGAACTGCCCTACAGCCTGCTCAAGAAGGTGTCGAGCCGGATCATCAACGAAGTGCGTGGCATCAACCGGGTGACCTACGACGTGAGCAGCAAGCCGCCGGCGACGATCGAGTGGGAATGAGGGGGGTTGGTTTTTGAGGGTTCACGGTCTATCGGGGACTATCGGAAACCGCGCTGGGAAGCGCTTTCAAGCCCACGCTGGTCGTTGATTGACAATCGGTTGCCAGTTTTTACCAGC
>JANOAQ010000275.1:0-1793 GCA_031411195.1 Burkholderiaceae bacterium
GGCTCCGACCTGGCTTCGGTGAAGACGAAGGCAGAACGCCGCGGCGACTACTACATCGTCAACGGCCAGAAGACCTGGACCACGCTCGGCCAATACGGCGAATGGATCTTCTGCCTCGTGCGCACCAGCACCGAGGGCAAGCCGCAGACCGGCATCAGCTTCTTGCTCATCGACATGAAGAGCCCGGGTATCACCGTGCGGCCGATCATCACCATGGACGGCGAGCACGAGGTCAACGAGGTCTGGTTCGACAACGTCGAGGTGCCCGCCGACCAGCTCATCGGCGAGGAGAACAAGGGCTGGACCTACGCCAAGCACCTGCTCGCCCACGAGCGGACCAACATCGCCGACGTGAACCGGGCCAAGCGCGAGCTGGAACGGCTGAAGCGCATCGCGAGGCAGGAAGGCGTGTGGGACGACGGGCGCTTTCGCGACCAGATCGCGCTGCTCGAAGTCGACATCGTGGCACTCGAGATGATGGTGCTGCGCGTGCTGTCGGCCGAAAAGAGCGGCAAGCAGAGCCTGGACGTGGCGGGTCTCTTGAAGATCCGCGGCAGCGAGATGCAGCAGCGCTACAGCGAGCTGATGATGATGGCCGCCGGCCCGATGAGCCAGCCCTTCGAGCACGAGGCCCTGGCCGCCGCCGGCTGGCAAGGCGAGTTCGCCGATGCCGCAGTCGTTGCGCCGCTGGCCGGCACCTACTTCAACATGCGCAAGACCACCATCTACGGTGGCTCCAACGAAGTGCAGCGCAACATCGTCTCCCAAACGGTTTTGGGTTGACCCCCCCCGAAGCGCCTTCGGCGCTCCCCCCCAGGGGGGCGTCGCCAGCGGCCCGGCAAAGCCGGTTCCGCGGCGCCTTCTTGTTGGGCAGGGTTCGCCCGTCAAAGACATTTAACAGGATTGAGCATCATGGACTTTGAATTCACCGACGACCAGGTTTCGCTGCGCGACGCCGTGGCCAAGTGGGTCGACAAGGGCTTCGACTTTTCACGCCGCCACGGCCTGGCCAAGGCTGGCGGCAAGACGCGCGATGTCTACACCGAGCTGGCCGAACTGGGACTGACCGGCCTGGCCGTGCCTGAAGCGCATGGCGGCATGGGCTTTGGCGCCGTCGAGGCGATGGTGGTGATGGAAGAGCTGGGCCGCGGCCTGGTCAACGCGCCCTACGCCGCCGCCGCACTGGTCGTGCCCAGCCTGCTGTCGGCCGCACCGGTGGCGGTGCAGGCCGTGTGGTTGCCCAAGATCGCCGATGCCTCGGCCCTGGTGGTGCCGGCCCTGCAAGAGCGCAGCGCGCGCTACCAACTCAGCCACGTCACCACCACCGCAAGCCAAGCGGGCAGCGGCTGGGTGCTGACGGGCCAGAAGAGCGTGGTGCCCGCCGCCGACGAGGCCGACGCCTTCGTGGTGCCGGCGCGCATCAGCGGCGCTGCCGACGCCACCGCGGGCATCGGCCTGTTCCTGGTCGAGCGTGGCGCCGCCGGTGCCAGCACCCCGGCCTACCCCACCCAAGACGGCGCCCGTGCCGGCGAGCTGAAGCTGGCCAACACGCCCGCCACGCTGATCACCGCCGACGGTTGGGCCGCGCTGGAGCAGGCGGTGGACGTGGGCATCGCCGCCGCGTGTGCCGAGGGTGTGGGTGCGATGGACCGCATGGTGGCCATCACCATCGACTACATGAACACCCGCAAGCAGTTCGGCACCACCTTGTCCACCTTCCAGGCGCTGCGCCACCGCATTGCCGACGTGAAGATGCAGCTGGAGCTGGGCCGCTCGATGAGCTACTTTGCCAG
>JANOAQ010000276.1:0-7944 GCA_031411195.1 Burkholderiaceae bacterium
CGCACGCCCACACCCCGCATGAATCCCCCTGGGTGGTGTGGCTGCCACTGGTGTTGCTGGCCATCCCGTCGGTGGTGATCGGCTACTTCACCATCGGCCCGATGCTGCACGGCGATTTTTTCAAGGACGCGATCTTCGTGAACGGTGAGCACCACCCTGCCATGAAGGAGCTGGCCGCCGAGTTCCATGGCGCCGCCGCCATGGCCTTGCATGCCTTCACCACGCTGCCGTTCATCCTGGCGCTGTCAGGTGTGGTGGTGGCCTATGTGTTCTACATGGTCGTGCCCTCGGTGCCGGTGGCCATCGGCAAGGCTTTGTCGCCGGTAGTCAAGTTGCTTGAAAACAAGTACTACCTCGACTGGTTCAACGAGCATGTGCTGGCCGCAGGAACGCGCCTGCTCGGGCGCGGCCTGTGGAAGGGCGGCGACATGGGCCTGATCGACGGCGTGCTGGTCAACGGCTCGGCCAAGGCCGTTGGCATGTTGGCCAGCCTCACCCGGCTGATGCAGACCGGGCATGTGTATTGGTACGCGCTGGTGATGCTGCTGGGCGTATTCGGGCTGCTCACGTGGCAGCTGTGGCCCGCGCTCGCTGGCCTGGCAGGCCGTTGAGCGGGCAGGGCGGAGAATAAGAATGGGCTTCGGTCTTCTGAGCGTTTCGATCTGGCTGCCCATCGCGGCGGGCGCCATGCTGCTGGCACTGGGCCGCGATGACAACCCCAATGCCAGCCGCTGGCTGGCACTGGTGGGTTCCATCGCCAGTTTTCTGGTCACCATCCCGCTGATCACCGGCTTCAACAACGGCAGTGCCGCGCTGCAGTTCACCGAGAACCTGCTGTGGATCGAGCGCTTCAATGTGCGCTACCACCTGGGCGTGGACGGCATCTCGGTGTGGTTCGTGCTGCTGACCGCTTTCATCACCGTCATCGTGGTGGTGGCGGCCTGGGAAGTCATCACCGAGCGAGTGGCGCAGTACATGGGCGCCTTCCTGATCCTGTCGGGCCTGATGGTGGGTGTGTTCAGCGCGGCCGACGGCCTGCTGTTCTATGTGTTCTTTGAAGCCACGCTGATCCCGATGTACATCATCATCGGCATCTGGGGCGGCCCGCGCCGGGTCTACGCAGCGTTCAAGTTCTTCCTCTACACCCTGGCCGGCTCGCTGCTGATGCTGGTGGCGCTGATCTACCTGTACTACAAGTCGGGTGGCAGCTTCGACATCGCCAGCTGGCACAAGCTGCCCCTGGGCATGCATGCGCAGGCGCTGCTGTTCTTCGCCTTCTTCGCCGCCTTTTCGGTCAAGGTGCCGATGTGGCCGGTGCACACCTGGCTGCCCGATGCGCACGTCGAGGCGCCCACGGGCGGCTCGGTGGTGCTGGCGGCCATCATGTTGAAGCTGGGCGCCTACGGCTTTCTGCGCTTCTCGATGCCCATCGCGCCCGACGCCAGTCGCGAATACGCCTGGTTCATCATCGCGCTGAGCCTGATCGCCGTGGTCTACATCGGCCTGGTGGCGCTGGTGCAGCAAGATATGAAAAAGCTGGTCGCCTACTCGTCGATTGCGCACATGGGCTTTGTCACGCTGGGCTTCTTCATCTTCAATGAACTGGGCGTGTCGGGCGGCCTGGTGCAGATGATCAGCCACGGCTTCGTCTCGGCCGCCATGTTTCTGGCCATCGGCGTGCTCTACGACCGGGTGCACAGCCGCGAGATCGCCACCTATGGCGGCGTGGTCAACGTGATGCCCAAGTTTGCAGCCTTTGCGCTGTTCTTCACCATGGCCAACTGCGGCTTGCCCGGCACCGGTGGCTTCGTGGGTGAATGGATGGTGATCCTGGGCACGGTCAAAGCCAACTTCTGGCTGGCGGCCATCGCGGCCACGGCCTTGATCTTCGGCGCGGCCTATTCGCTGTGGATGTACAAGCGGGTGTACTTCGGCGAAATCACGAACGAGCACGTGCGCGGGCTCACTGACCTCAATGCCCGCGAGTTCGGCATCATGGCCGTGCTGGCCATCGCCACGCTGTGGATGGGCGTCTACCCCAAGCCCTTCACCGACGTGATGCACACCTCGGTGACCGAGCTGCTCAAGCACGTGGCCGCCAGCAAGCTGCAGTGAGTACGAATTCCATGAACCCAATGAACTGGCTCGTCGTCTACCCCGAACTGCTGCTGCTGGTGATGGCCTGCGTGGTGGCCCTGGTGGACCTGTTTGTCACCGACCCCAAGCGCCGGCCCACCTTCTGGCTGGCCCAGCTCAGCCTGGCGGCGGTGGCCGCCATGCACCTGGCCTACTACGATGGGGGCACCACCCTCTACGGCATGCAGCGCATGGTGGTCAGCGACCCGATGGGGCACCTGCTGGCCTTCTTTGCCACGGTCGCAGTGATGGTCACCATCGCCTACGCCCAGCCTTACATTGCCAGCCGCGAGATGCTCAAGGGCGAATTTTTCACCCTGGCCATGTTCGTTCTGCTCGGCATCGCGGTCATGTGCTCGGCCAACAATTTCCTGGTCGTCTACCTGGGCCTGGAGCTGATGAGCCTTTCGCTCTACGCACTGGTGGCCTTGCGCCGCGACCACGGCGTATCGACCGAAGCGGCCATGAAGTACTTTGTGCTCGGTGCGCTGGCATCGGGCTTCCTGCTCTACGGTTTGTCGATGATGTACGGCGCCACCAAGTCGCTCGACATCAGCGAGGTGTTCGCCGCCATTGGCACCGGCCGCATCAATGCCACGGTGCTCACCTTCGGGGTGGTGTTCGTGGTGGCCGGCCTGGCGTTCAAGCTGGGCGTGGTGCCCTTCCACATGTGGGTGCCCGATGTCTACCAGGGCGCACCGACGGCGGTCACCCTGCTCATCGGTGGTGCGCCCAAGCTGGCGGCGTTCGCCATCACCATCCGCCTGCTGGTCGAAGGCATGCTGGGCCTGGCGGTCGATTGGCAGCAGATGATGGTCGTGCTGGCCGTCAGCTCGCTGGTCATCGGCAACCTGGCGGCCATCGCGCAGACCAACCTGAAGCGCATGCTGGCCTACTCCACCATCTCGCAGATGGGCTTCATGCTGCTGGCCATGACGGCGGGTGTGGTCAGCGGCAACACGCTTTCGGCCGGCAATGCCTACAGCTCGGCCATGTTCTACGTGGTCAGCTATGTGATCACCACCCTGGGCACGTTTGGCCTGATCATGTTCCTGGCACGCTCTGGCTTCGAGAGCGAAGAGATCAGCGACCTGTCGGGCCTGGGCAAGCGGGCGCCCTGGCTGGCCGGCATCATGACGCTGTTCATGTTCAGCCTGGCCGGCCTGCCGCCCATGGTGGGCTTCTATGCCAAGCTGGCCGTGCTGCAGGCGCTGATCACCACCAACCAGGCCTCGTACATCGTGCTGGCCGTCATCGCGGTGATGCTGTCGCTGGTGGGCGCCTTCTACTACCTGCGCGTGGTCAAGGTGATGTACTTCGACCAGCCCACCGATACGTCGCGTCCGCTGCAAAGCGGCGGTATCAGCGCGCTGCTGGCCATCAATGGCGCGGCCGTGCTGGGCTTTGGCCTGCTGCCGGGTGGGCTGATGGCCATGTGCCGCGACGCCATCTTGCGCGCCTTGGCCACCTGATCCCGCATCGCGTGCGCATGCCGGCATCGGGCGGGTCAGACGTAGACGCAGACGCAAGCGGCGCAGCAAATCCCCACGCTGCGGGCGACGAGCAACTCACCGAGCGACGTGTCAGCGGCGAGCAGGTCTATCGCGGCCATTTCCTGGACGTGCGGCGCGACATGATCGTGCAGCCCGATGGCCACACCGCCAGCCGCGAGTACATCGTGCACCCCGGTGCGGTGATGGTGGTGCCCTTGCTGGATGACGGGCGCTTGTTGATGGAGCGCCAGTACCGCTACCCCTTGGGGCGGGTGATGCTCGAGTTTCCGGCCGGCAAGCTGGAATCGGGTGAATCGGTGATGGTCTGCGCGCAGCGCGAGCTGGCCGAAGAAACCGGTTACCTGGCGGCCGAGTGGGCCCGCGCCTGCGTGGTGCACAACGCTTGTGCCTACAGCACCGAAGGCATCGAGATCTGGTTTGCCCGTGGGCTGCAGCCTGGCCCACGCCGCCTGGACACCGGTGAACTGATCAACCTCTGCACCCTGTCAGAGGACGAACTGGATGCGCTGGCCGCCCGCGGTGAGCTCACCGATGTCAAGACCCTCATCGGCCTGCAGTGGCTGCAGAAGTGGCGCGCAGGCGCCTGGACCCTCGACTGGGTGCCCGGGCACTGACCCAACCAGCGCTGATAATGACGGCACGATGAAGGTGCTGAACTTGCAGTGCGCGCATGGACATGGTTTTGAGGGCTGGTTCGCCTCGGACGAAGGCTTCCAGAGCCAGTTGTCAGCGGGCCAGGTGCAGTGCCCGATGTGCAGCAGCCCCCAGGTCGTGCGCCTGCCCAGCGCACCCCGCCTGAACCTGTCTGGTGCCAAGGCACCGTCGGCCGAGTTGGCTGTGGTGGCGCCCGATCCAGCTGCGGCTGTATCCCCTGTGAACGACACCGCACCGTCGCAGCGGCATGCGCAGTGGCTGCAGGTCGTTGCCCATGTGCTCAAGAACACCGAAGACGTTGGCGAGCGTTTTGCCGAAGAGGCCCGCCGCATCCACTACGGCGAAGCCGAGCATCGTGGCATCCGGGGTGAGGCCAGCGCCGACGAGCGTGCGGCCCTGGCCGATGAAGGCATCGAGGTGATGCCCTTGCCCATTCCGGCCGCGCTCAAAGGCCCTCGGCACTGAAGTTGCCGTCGTCCGACTGGCGGCCCTTATTCAGCGCCTCAGACCACGACCCGCCCGGGGTTGAGCCGCCCCTCCGGATCGAGCGCCCGCTTGATGGCGCGCATCAAGCCCAAGGCGACCGGCGATTTGCGCTCGGCCATCTCGTGCAGCTTGAGGGTGCCCACGCCGTGTTCGGCCGAAAACGAGCCCCCGTCAGCCTGCACCGCGTCGTAGACGATTCGGTTGATGGCCGCTTCATGGTCGGCCAGAAATTGGCGTGATTCAGCGCCTGCAGGGCATTGCACGTTGTAGTGCAGATTGCCATCGCCCAGGTGGCCGAAGTTGACCAGCCGCACCCCCGGGATGGCAGCGCGCAAGGCGGCATCGGTACGCTCGCAAAAGCCGGGTATGGCCGATACCGGCAGCGAGATGTCGTGCTTGACGTTCAGGCCCTCCTCGCTCTGCGCCAGCGGAATGGATTCACGCAGGTGCCACAGCGTGGCCGATTGGGCCAGGCTTTCGGCCACCACCGCATCGCTGATGGTGCCCGCTTCCAGCGCGGCTTCGAGCAGGGCTTCGAAGCGGGTGCGTGCAGTGGCTTCACCCTCGGCGTCGGCGTACTCCAGCAGCACCGTCCAGGCGCCGGGCGGCAGGGGCTGGGTCAGTTGCGGAAAGTGCTGGCGCACCAGGCCGAGTGAAAACTCGTTCATCACCTCGAAGCCAGTCAGCCCCGCGCCCAGCCGCGCCTGCGCCAAGCCCAGCAGCGCCACACACTGCGCCAAGCCGTCGCAGCGGGCCATCGCCGTCAGGCTGGCCGCGGGCTTTGGAAACAGCTTGAGCGTGGCCGCGGTGATCACGCCCAGCGTGCCTTCGCTGCCGATGAAAAGATCACGCAGGTCGTAGCCGGTGTTGTCCTTGCGCAGGCCGCTCAGGCCACTCCACACCTCGCCCTCGGCGGTGACCACTTCCAGGCCCAGGCACAGCTCACGCGCATTGCCGTAACGCAGCACCTGGGTGCCGCCGGCATTGGTGGCCAGGTTGCCACCGATGGTGCAGCTGCCCTCGGCCGCCAGGCTCAAGGGGAAGAGCAGGCCCGCATCGGCGGCGGCCTGCTGCACCGCCTGCAACACCATGCCGGCCTCGACCGTCATGGTCAGGTTGGCCGGGTCGATGCTGCGCACGCGGTTCAGTCGCTGCAGGCTCATCAGCACCTGGGTGCCGCTCATGTCGGGCACGCCGCCGCCCACCAGGCCGGTATTGCCGCCTTGCGGCACGACGCTTGCGCCGTGGCGGGCGCAAAGCTGCAGCACCTGCGCCACCTCGGCCGTGCTGCCCGGGCGCACCACGGCCAGGGACTTGCCGTGCCAGCGCTTGCGCCAGTCCAGTTCCCAGGCGCTCAGGTCGCCCTCGCTCAGCACCTGGGCGGTGCCCAGCAGGGTGCGCAGCTCGTCGATCAGGGCAGTGCTCATGGCGGGGTGTCCTCAGGCTGGCGCTGGGGGTGCTTCAGGCGCCAGCGCACATGCGTGGCGCAGGCGATGAACAGGATCGAACACAGGGCCACCTGGCACCAGGCCAGCAGCACCGTGCGGCCGCCATCGGCGCCGGTGGGCACGCCGGTGGCGCGCACGATGCCTTCGGTGAAGTACAGCCACACCAGCAGGCTGACCCAGCGGTAGGTGTAGAGCCGGTGCTTGAGCAGGCCCGCCAGCGGAATGACCAGTGGCAGCACCTTGAAAGCCAGCCAGCGTGAGCCGGTCGGCGCCAGCCACAGCTCCCACACCAGGCCCAGCGCGATCAAACCCAGCAGCGCGCCCACGGCCAGGTTGCGGGTGGCCTGCACAAAGGCATGGGGGGGCTGGTTGCTCAGGTCGCCGTCCAAGGCCGGCAGGGACGCGGCGCTGGCCGCAGGGGAGGGGGGCGAAGTCACGGCTGGCATGATAGACGGATGACTTCACCCCTCGTGGCGTCCGGGCGGGCGCGACAGCATGCACGCCTGTGGTTGGCCACCAACCTGGCGACTCTTCGCGATTGGCCCTGGTTCGACACTGTGCGCACCCTGCGCCAGCGTTTTCGTGAAGACCACCTGGCGCTCACCGCCGGCAGCCTGACCTTCACCACCCTGATCAGCCTGGTGCCACTGGTGACCGTGATGCTGGCGCTGTTCACGGCCTTTCCCATCTTCGGGCGGTTTCAGTTGGCACTGCAACAGTACCTTTTGCAAAGCCTGGTGCCCGACAACATCGCCAAGCCGGTGCTCCTGTCGCTGACGCAATTTGCCGGCAAGGCCAGCAAGCTGGGCAGCGTGGGCCTGATCGTGCTGGGCATCACCGTGCTGGCGCTGATGTTCACCATCGACCGCACGCTCAACGGCATCTGGCGTGTGCCCAAGCCGCGTCCGCTGGCCCAGCGGGTGCTGGTGTACTGGACGGCGCTCACGCTGGGGCCACTGCTGCTGGGCGCCAGCTTGTCGCTCACTTCGTACGCAGTGTCGGCCTCGCGCGGGGTGGTCCAGGCGCTGCCGGGTGGGCTGAGCTTTTTGTTCGGTCTGCTCGAATTTGCCCTGCTGGCCGGCGGCGTGGCCGGGCTCTACCGCTACGTGCCCAACACCCATGTGCGCTGGGTTCATGCCTGGGCGGGTGGGCTGTTCGTGGCCATCGGTTTTGACTTGGCCAAGCGCGCGCTGGGCTGGTATGTGCAATCGGTGCCCACCTATTCGGCGGTGTACGGCGCCTTCGCCACCGTGCCCATCTTATTGCTGTGGATTTACCTCAGTTGGCTGATCGTGCTGCTGGGCGCGGTGGTGGCAGCCTATGCGCCCAGCCTGGCCCTGCACGTGGCGCGCCTGCCCGACCGGCCGGGTGAGCGCTTTGCCCTGGCCGTGGCGGTGCTGAAGGCCCTGGTGCAGGCCCGGGCGGGCGAAACCCGTGGCCTCAGCGTGGAAGCCTTGGCCGGCCAGATCCGCATCGACCCGCTGCACGTGGAGCCCGTCTTGCGAGACCTGGCTGCACTGGGCTGGTGTGGCAGGCTCGATGAAGACGGTGCGCAGCGCCATGTGCTGCTGATCGACCCGCTGCAAACCGCGGCGCAGCCGCTCGTCGACCGCCTGCTGCTGGCAGAGCAGCGCACCACCGCCGCCTTTCGCCAGCGCAGCGGCCTGGCCCGCATGACCGTGGCCGACCTGCTGGCCTGAAGCCGC
>JANOAQ010000277.1:0-2368 GCA_031411195.1 Burkholderiaceae bacterium
GAACGGCCGCATCCGCAACCTGGATGCCTATGCGTTGTGGGCAATCAACCGCCAGGCGACGGTACGAGTGGCCGTCAACAACCTGCTGGCCGACGACACGCGCTCGCTGACCGAGCTGCTGTCCATTGGCGGCACGGTCGACAGCACGCGGTTGAGCCGGGGCAACCGCCGCTCGTTCCAGGCCGGCGTGTCGGTCAAGTTTTGAGCTTGCCCGACGCATGAGCCACACACGTCCTCGCGCCCTGCAGGTGTACGCCGGCCCCCGGGCGCTGGCCCATCTTCGTGAACGGGGCCTGAAACCAGGCGACGTGCGGGTGATCCCCGCCGCGGCGGGCGGCCCCAAGGGCCTGGTGCTCAACCGCCTCGACCGTTTTCTCTTCGGCCACTGGCTGGCTGACAGCACACATACCGTGCACCTGCTGGGCGCATCCATCGGCGCCTGGCGCATGGCCTGCGCGCTCAAGCCCGATCCGCAGGCTGCGCTGACCGAACTGGCACAGCTTTACATCCACCAGCAGTTCAACGTGCCCGACGGCGCCTGGCCCGATGCGGCGGAGGTCAGCCGGGTGTTCACCGAGCTGCTGGGCGCGCAGTTCGGCGGACACGAGGCAGCCTTGCTGGCCCATCCGCGTTACCGCCTGCATGTCTTCACCAGCCGAGGGCAGGGCGGCCTGTTGGCGCGCGAAGGGCGCTGGCGCACGCCGCTGGGTTATGCCGGCGCGTTTGCCGCCAACCTGCGTTCACGCACGGGGCTGGGCGGGTGGCTGCAGCGCGTGGTCTTCTCGGATCCGCGGGAATCATTGCCACTGCCACTGGACGATTTCGACACCTGCAGCGTGCCCCTGGATGCGCGCAACCTGGCGCCGGCCTTGCAGGCCAGTGGCTCCATTCCCTTCGTGCTGAAGGCGGTGCACGACATCCCCGGCGGCCCTCCTGGCGCCTACTGGGACGGCGGCATCACCGACTACCACCTGCACCTGCCCTACGCCTCGATGGCGGACGGATTGGTGCTGTACCCGCACTTTCAGCAGGCCATCGTGCCGGGCTGGCTCGACAAGGGCATGAAGCGCCGGCACGGCAGCACGCCTGCACTCGAAAACGTGGTGGTGCTGGCCCCGCGTGCCGAATGGGTGGCCACGCTGCCCAATGGCAAGTTGCCGGATCGGCAGGACTTCAAGACCTACCGCCGCCACAACGCCGACCGGCTGCTGGCCTGGCAAGCGGCCGTGGATGCCGCCGAGCAACTGGCCGACGAAGCCGCCGATTGGCTGGCAGCGCCTACCCAGGACGCTTTGCCGCTTTAGTGCGCCAGTGCTCCTGTTATTGCGCCTGGCATTGCGCCGGGCATTGCGCCACTGCACCCGCCTTGTTCGCCCGACCGGGCATGCGCCCAGCCGTCTACAATCACAACTCGATTCAACCGATCACAAGAGCGAGAAGGGCACCCTGGTTATGACACCGCGAACTATCCCGTTCGTCACCACCGCTTGAGCGGCCGCGCTGTCACGCCTGTTCGTCACCTTTCCCTCTCGAACAAAAAAGCGCGGTCTCACCCGCGCTTTTTTGTTGCCTGAGTACCTTGTTTGCTGGAGCACCCTCATGATCACGATCACCTTGCCTGATGCCTCGAAACGCGAATTTCCGCAGCCGGTCACCGTGGCCGAGGTGGCCGCGTCCATCGGCACCGGCCTGGCCAAGGCCGCGCTGGGCGGCCGGGTCGGGCAGGGCGATGCCGCCCGTCTGGTGGACACCAGCTTTTTGATCGACAGCGACCAAACCTTGGCCATCGTCACCGACAAGGACGCCGATGGCCTGGAGATGATCCGCCACTCGACCGCTCACTTGCTGGCCTATGCGGTCAAAGAGTTGTTTCCTGAAGCCCAGGTCACCATCGGACCGGTGATCGAAAACGGCTTCTATTACGACTTTGCCTACAAGCGCCCGTTCACGCCCGACGATCTGGCCGCCATCGAAAAGCGCATGGCGGAACTGGCCGCGAAGAACGAACCCGTGGTGCGCCGCGTGCTGCCGCGTGACGAAGCGGTGGCGTATTTCAAGAGCCTAGGCGAACACTACAAAGCCGAGATCATCGCCAGCATTCCGGCCAACGAAGACGTGTCGTTGTACCGCGAAGGCAAGTTCGAAGATCTGTGCCGCGGCCCGCACGTGCCGAGCACGGGCAAGCTGAAGCACTTCAAGCTGATGAAGGTGGCCGGCGCGTACTGGCGCGGCGACCAGCGCAACGAGCAACTGCAGCGCATCTACGGCACGGCCTGGAGCAGCAAGGACGAGTTGCAGCGCTATCTGACGATGCTCGAAGAGGCCGAGAAGCGCGATCACCGCCGGCTCGGTCGCGAGCTTGACCTGT
>JANOAQ010000278.1:0-2955 GCA_031411195.1 Burkholderiaceae bacterium
GATCTCGAAGCTCTTCTTCGGCTCGGCCTTGACCATCGCCACCGCATCGAAATAGCCGTCGGCCAGGGCCTTGGCGGCCTTGGGGTTCTCGGCCAGGAACTTGGGCGTGCAGCCGAAGGTGTCCATCACCATCGGGTAGTCGAGCGTGGTGGCGATGATCTTGCCGGCCTCGGGCTTGGCCCGCACCGCGCCCAGGTAGGGCTCATAAGTCATGGCGGCGTCCACACCGTCGGTGCCGGCGATCATGGCGTTGGCGGCGGCCTGCGGCGACAGGTTGACCACTTTCACGTCCTTGATGGTCAGGCCGTTCTTCTTGAGCATCCAGGCCAGGCCGAAGTAAGGCGCCGTGCCGGGCGCATCGGCGGCCACGGTCTTGCCTTTGAGGTCGCTGATCTTGGTGATGCCGGGTTTGACCACCATGCCGTCGGCGCCAAAGCTCTTGTCCAGCTGAAAGATCTGCGTGGTGGGCACGCCGTTGGCGTTCCAGACCACCCAGGTTTCAACGGTGGTGGCAGCGCACTGGATGTCGCCGCTGGCAATCGCCAGGTGGCGGTCCTTCTGCGGAATCTTCTTGATCGACACGTCCAGGCCGTGCTTCTTGAAGAGGCCCGTCTCCTTGGCCAGGGTGAGCGGCGCAAAGCCGGTCCAGCCCGAGATGCCGATGGCTATCTTGGTGTCTTGCGCCTGGGCGGTGGTGCCGGCCAGGGCCATGGCAGCGATGGCCAGGGTGGTGGCCGTCGTGGTGAAGGTGCGGTTCATGCGGGGCTCCTCGGGGTGAAAGGGGTGAAAGGGGTGAAGGTCAGACCGGAGTCCAAAGCGCCGGCAGGTCGTCCAGCGCGTGCAGGATGGGTGACAGCGCGCCGCCACGCACCATGGCGCCGGCGGCGTTGATGTCGGGCGCCAGGTAATGGTCGCTCATCATCGCAGGGCATTGCTGGCGCAGCAGCGCGTGGGCTGATTCGAGCGCGGTTGAACTGGCCAATGGGCGCAAGAACTCGATGCCCTGCGCAGCGGCCAACCATTCGATGCCCAGGATGTGGGACACGTTGCTGATCATGGGCTGCAGGCGCCGCGCGGCGAAGGTGGCCATGCTGACGTGGTCTTCCTGGTTGGCGCTGGTGGGCAGGCTGTCCACGCTGGCGGGGTGGGCCAGGCTCTTGTTCTCGCTGGCCAGGGCTGCGGCCGTCACGTGGGCGATCATGAAGCCGCTGTTCAGCCCCGCGTTGGCGGTCAGGAACGGCGGCAGCCGAGACACGCTGCTGTCGATCAGCATGGCGATGCGCCGCTCGGCAATCGCCCCTACTTCGGCGATGGCACAGGCCATGGCGTCGGCGGCCAGGGCCACCGGCTCGGCGTGGAAATTGCCGCCAGAGATCATCGCCCCGTCCTCTGCAAACACGAGCGGGTTGTCGGTGACGGCGTTGGCCTCGCGCAGCAACACGAGCGCGGCATGCCGCAGTTGATCCAGGCAGGCACCCACCACCTGCGGTTGGCAGCGCAGGCAGTACGGGTCTTGGACACGGTCATCCCCTTCGGCGTGGGATGCTCGGATGGCGCTGCCCGCCAGCAGCGCGCGGTAGTAGCGCGCCACGTCGATCTGGCCAGGCTGGCCACGCAGGGCGTGGATGCGCGGGTCGAAGGGGCCGTCGCTGCCGCGCGCGGCATCGACCGTCAGCGCGCCGATCACCAGGGCCGATTCAAGCACCGGCTCGAAGCTGAACAGGCCATGCAGCGCCAGTGCGGTACTGGTCTGCGTGCCGTTGATCAGGGCCAGGCCTTCCTTGGCGGCCAAGGTCAACGGCGTGATGCCGTGCTGCTGCAACACGGCGGCCGCGCTCTGGCGCAGGCCATCCACCACAAACTCGCCCTCGCCCATCAGTGCCAGCACCATGTGCGCCAGCGGCGCCAGGTCGCCCGACGCACCCACCGAGCCCTGGCT
Organism: Burkholderiaceae bacterium; assembly: GCA_031411195.1. GTDB lineage: Bacteria > Pseudomonadota > Gammaproteobacteria > Burkholderiales > Burkholderiaceae_C > Pseudaquabacterium. Next base: position 1,940 of record JANOAQ010000278.1, read on the forward strand.
GGGCACATACGGCACCAAATCCGCATTGAACACGGCCAGCAGCGTGTCGATCACCACCGGCCGCACACCCGAGCGGCCCCGCGCCAAGCTGGCGGCCTTGGTAGCCAGCATCAACCGCAGCACCGGCGCGCTCAGCGGCTCGCCCACGCCCACGCTGTGGCTGCGGATCAGGTTGCGCTGCAGGGTGGCCAGGTCGTCGGCACTGATGCGGGTGCCCGCCAGCTTGCCGAAGCCGGTGTTGACGCCGTACACCGGCGCATCACCCGCTGCCGCGGCCTGCACCACGGCCGCGCTGGCCTGGATGCCCGGCAGCGCGGCCGGGTCGATCAACAGCTTGTGGCCACCGGCATGGATGGCCTGCAGTTCTTCCAGCGACAGTTGGCCCGAGCGGATCAGCATTAGCCGCGCTCCGCCACAGCGCTCGCCACCGCGCCCACCGGCCGGTTGGGCTGGTCGATCATGGGCAGGTTCAGGCCTTGCGCCTTCGCGCAGGCCACGGCGATGTCGTAGCCCGCATCGGCATGGCGCATCACGCCGGTGGCCGGGTCGTTCCACAGCACCCGCTCGATGCGCTTGGCCGCTGCATCGGTGCCATCGCACACGATGACCACCCCGCTGTGCTGGCTGTAGCCCATGCCCACGCCGCCGCCGTGGTGCAGGCTGACCCAGGTGGCGCCACCGGCCGTGTTGAGCAGGGCGTTGAGCAAAGGCCAATCGCTGACGGCATCGCTGCCGTCCTGCATGGCCTCGGTCTCACGGTTGGGGCTGGCCACGCTGCCGCTGTCGAGATGGTCGCGGCCGATGACGATGGGCGCCTTCAGCTCGCCCGACTTCACCATCTCGTTGAAGGCCAGGCCAGCGCGGTGGCGCTCGCCCAGGCCGATCCAGCAGATGCGCGCGGGCAGGCCCTGGAAGGCGATGCGCTCACCGGCCATGTCGAGCCAGCGGTGCAGGTGGGCATCGTCGGGGAACAGTTCCTTCATCTTGGCGTCGGTCTTGCGGATGTCTTCCGGGTC
>JANOAQ010000279.1:0-3272 GCA_031411195.1 Burkholderiaceae bacterium
CACCCGGTAGGCCTCGTTGGCCCAGGCGCCCAGGTCAACGCCACGGCAGCGTTCACTGCAGAAGGGCCGCCAGGGGTTGCCGGGTGAAAACAGCGCTGGCCGCCGACAGGTGGGGCATGGCACGCGGCGGGGTTCGGGTACAGCTGGCGTCATGCCGGGCTCAGGCGCAAAGCGTCAGCTCAAACGGTGCATCGACCGGTGCCGGGCGCAGTCGGCCTTCGGCGTCGGGCGACATCATGCGCACCGACACCAGCAGTCGGTGTGCGGTGATCTCGGGCACCAGGCCTTGACTGTCGTCGATGCGCAGGCGCAGCAACTGGTAGGTACGGCCTTGGCCCAGGTTTTGCTGAAAGTGCCCGGCCAAGCTGACCACCTTGTGCGGTGAACCGGCGTCGCGAACCAGTTGCAGCAGCACTTGCAGGGCCTTGGCCAGTGGCTCCAAAGTGGCCACCCAGGTGAGCAGGTCGGCGCGGCGGCGCGCCGGATCGCGTTGCTGCCAGGCGTAGTAGGCCGGCAAGTCGAATTCACAAGTGCCGCCGGGAATGCTGATGCGGCTGCGCACGCTGGTCAGCCATTCATGCGCGGCCAGCGACTGGCCGGCCTTGCCCGGCTGCTGGTTCAGCGCCTGGAAGGCCGTGTCGATGCGCAGGATCACCGCTTCGAGCGCCGCCTGCGACACCTGCGGGTTGTTGCGGTAGCCCGCCAACTGGGCCTTGTGGCGCTCCAGTTCCTTGAGCACATCGGATTTCAGATCGGCGCGCGAGGCGACTTCCACGATCTCGAACAGGGTCACCAGGGCGAAGTGGTGATCCACCACCCCATCGCGCGGCAGCAACTGGCCAAGCCGGTCAAACAGATGCTCAAGCCGCAACATGGTGCGGATGCTCTCGTTGAACGGGTACTCGTAGAGGACCAAGGCGCTTCCTTGTGGCAGGGTGCAGGGCTGGGCGATTGTTCCACAGCCCCCCGCCTCAATCGGCCGCCTTCACCTCGTGCCGGACCACAGCGCCCACAGTTGCGCCACCTCGGCGGCGAGCGCATCGGGGCCGAGGCCGTCGTTGAAGATCACGGCGTCGGCAATGGCGCGGCGCCGCTCACGGGTGGATTGGGCGGCGATCACGCTGCGCACCTGCGCTTCGGGCCAGCCCGAACGGGCCATCACGCGCTGCACCTGGCTGTCGGCACTGCAATCGACCACGAGGATGCGCTGGCAACGCCCGCGCCAATGGCTGGATTCGGTGAGCAGCGGGACATCGAACACGACCACGCCGTCACTGGCCGCGGCGGCCTGACGCTGGGCCTCGGCGCCGATCATCGGGTGAAGGATGGCTTCGAGCGCGCGCTTGGCCAGCGGGTCGGCAAACACCAGGCTGCGCATGCGGACACGGTCGAGGGCGCCATCAGGGGTGGCCACCTCGTCACCGAAGCGCTGTCGCAAGGCCGGCATGGCCGGACCGTGGGGCACGGTCAGCGAGTGCGCGATGGCGTCGGTGTCCACCAGCGTGGCGCCCAGGGCGACCAGTCGCGCAGCCACGGTGCTCTTGCCGCTGCCGATGCCGCCCGTCAGGCCGATCGCCCGGATGCCCTGCAGCATCGTCAAAGGCCAGGCCACAGGCCCTGCAACCGGGCACCAAAGAAAAGTGCGGCCACGCCACCGCCTGCCAGGTAAGGGCCGAAGGGGATGGGCACTTCGCGGCCATGGCCTCGCGCCAGGATCATGTAGATGCCCACCACCGCGCCCACAGCCGACGACAGCAGGATGATGCTGGGCAAGGCCTGCCAGCCCAGCAGGGCGCCCAGGCCGGCCAGCAGCCGAAAGTCGCCTTCGGCCATGCCCTGCACGCCACGCACCAGCTTGTAGGCGAAGGCGACGATCCAGAGGCTGAAGTAGCCGAAAAAGGTGCCCAGGGCCGCATCGGGCAGGCTGACGGGTATCCAGTGCTGCCATGCCGCCACCAAGCCCAGGCCAATCAGCGGCAGGGTCAGGTTGTCGGGCAGCAAGGTGGTGTCGAGGTCGATGAAGGCGGCCACCACCAGCAAGGCCAGTGCCAGGCAGTAGACCAGTGCGGCCGGCGTTGGTCCGGCCAGCAGCGCAGCCCCTGCAAACAGCAGACCGGTGAGCGCTTCAATGAGCGGGTAGCGAAGCGAGATGCGTCCGCCACACGAGGCGCACTTGCCACCCAAGCGCAGCCAGCCCAGCACGGGCAGGTTCTCGTGCCAGGCCAGTTGGTGGCCGCAATGTGGGCAGCGTGAGCGTGGGCGTGACAGGCTCATGGCCGGCAGGGCGCCCACTTCGTCGGCCAGGGCCTTGCCTTGTTGACCGAGTTCGGCCGTGCGTGCGGCGCCGCAGCCCAGCACCCGTTGCACCGCACTGGCATCCTGCAGATAGCCACCGGCATCGGCCAGCCATTCACGTTCCAGGATTTGCGGCAGCCGGTAGATCACCACATTGAGAAAGCTGCCGATCAGCAGGCCAAGCACGGCCAGCAGCCACGGCGCGGACGCGGCTGAGGTGGCGGACAGGCTGCCCACCGTGTGTCAGACCACCGAGCCGAGCTTGAAGATCGGCAGGTACATGGCCACCACGATGCCGCCGATCAGAGTGCCCAGCACCACGATGATGATGGGCTCCATCAGGCTGGACAGGCCCTTGACCATCTCGTCGACTTCTTCTTCGTAGAACTCGGCCGACTTGGCCAGCATGTGGTCGAGCGCGCCGGATTCCTCGCCGATGGCGGCCATCTGGATCACCATCGTCGGGAAGACATTGGTGGCCTGCATCGCGGTGGTCAGCGCGCTGCCGGTGGACACATCGCGCTGGATCTTGTGGGTGGCCTCGGCAAACACCGCATTGCCTGAGGCACCAGCCACCGAGTCGAGCGCCTCGACCAACGGCACGCCGGCGGCGAACATCGTCGACAGGGTGCGGGTCCAGCGCGCCACCACCGATTTGTTGATCAGGCTACCGAAGATCGGGATGCGCAGCAGCAGCCTGTCCATCACCATTTGAAGCTTCTCGGACCGGCGCCAGGACTGCATGAACATATAGCCGCCACCGACCAGGCCGAACAGGATGTAGGGCCAGGTGGCGACAAAAAACTCCGACATCGCGATCACCACCAGCGTGGGCCCCGGCAGGTCGGCGCCGAAGGACGAAAACACATCCTTGAAGGCCGGCACCACCTTGACCATGATCACCACCAACACCACAAAGGCCACCAGCAGCACCGCGATCGGGTACTTCAGCGCACTCTTGATCTTGCCCTTGAGCG
>JANOAQ010000280.1:0-1982 GCA_031411195.1 Burkholderiaceae bacterium
GCCAGGGCGCTGGCGCGGTGCAGCAGGCGCTCGGCCTCGCGGATCATGGTGTGGTCCCACTGCGCGGTGTCGTGCTCAGCCAGGGGTACGTAGCGGCCCTGGGCATCGCGCCTGGCGTTGCGCCGCGCATGGCTGTGCAGCATCAGGGCCAGCAGGCCCAGGGCTTCGGGCGCGTCGGGCATCAGGCTGGCCAGCAGGCCGCCCAGCCACAGCGCTTCATCAGCCAGGTTGCGGCGGTGGGCGTCGGTGCCCGCCGGGTCGGTCCAGCCTTCGGCATAACAGGCGTAGATGGCGTCCAGCACAGCCGACAGGCGCTCTGCGCCGCCGGGCTCGGCCAGTTCGGCCAGGCTGGGCACGCGAAAGGGCACACCCGCCAGCCGGATGCGCGCCTTGGCCCGCACCAGGCGCTGGCCCATGGTGCTGGGCGCCACCAGAAAGGCGCTGCCGATGGCCGCCGCGTCAAAGCCCAGGATGGTCTGCAGCATCAGCGGGGCGCGCACGCCGGCGTCGATGGCCGGGTGGGCGCAGGCAAACAGCAGGGCCAGGCGGTCATCGGGGATCTCGCGGCGGGCGTCACTGTCCACCGCCCCGTCCACCGCCTCGTCCATCAACAACAGCAGGGTGTCGGCTGCGGCATCCTGCTGGCGGCGCTGGCGGTGGGCGTCGATCAGGCGGCGGCGCGCCACTGTCAGCAGCCAGGCCTCGGGCAAGGTGGGCACGCCCTGGCGCGGCCAATCGGCCAGGGCGGCAGCAAAGGCTTCCGCCAAGGCGTCTTCGGCCGCCGCCACGTCGCGCGTGCGCGCGCTCAGCCAGGCCATCAGCTTGCCGTAGCTGTGGCGCGCGGCCGCCGCAGCGGCGGCCGCTTCGGCCGTGGCGGGGGCGTTGCTCAAATCGCCAGTCACATTTCCCAGACCGGCCGCACTTCGATGGTGCCCTGGGCCGCGCTGGGGCAGCGCGCGGCCCAGTGCAGGGCGGCGTCCAGATCGGGCACGTCGATCATGAAGTAGCCGCCCAGTTGCTCGTGCGTGTCGGCGTAGGGGCCGTTCAGCACCTCGGTCTTGCCGGCGCGCACGCGCACGCTGGTGGCGGCATCAGTGGGGCGCAGGCGCTCGCCGCCCACCATCACGCCGGCCTGGGCCATGGCGCCGGCATAGGCGCCGTAGGCAGCCAACAGTTCGCCCTCTGCGGCCGGGTCCATCTTGGCTTCATCGGCCTCGTTCGAATAAATCATCAGCAGGTACTTCATCGCAGGTTCTCCAAGGGTTGATGCGCAGCACGACACGCGCCGGCATGAGGATGTCGAACGGGCGTGCACGGTTTCGACAGTCTGCCGAAAAAATGTGGGCGCGCGGTCGGCTAAATTCGGTCACCCACCGTCCGAGACACCCGCTGATGACCACCACCGTCTACGCCGCCCGCCGCATCCTCACGCTCAACCCGGCCCAGCCCGATGCCACCCACGTGGCCGTGCGCGATGGCCGCATCCTGGCAGTGGGCGATCTGGCGCGTTTGCAGGCTTGGGGGCCCCACACGCTGGACACGCGCTTTGCCGACAAGGTGCTGATGCCCGGCTTTGTCGAAGGCCACTGCCACCTCAAGGAAGGCAGCATGTGGGCGGCCCCCTACCTGGGCTGGTTCGACCGGCGTGATCCGTCGGGCACGGTGTGGCCCGGCCTGCGCTCGATGCAGGCGGTCGTCGACAAGCTGAACCAGCTTGAAGCGCAGATGGTGGCCGCAGGCAAAAGCGATGACACGCCGCTGATCGGCTGGGGCTTCGACCCCATCTACTTTGGTGGTGAGCGCATGACAACCGAGCACCTGGATCGTGTGGGCAAGGGCCAGCGGCCCATCGTGGTGGCGCATGCCAATGGCCACCTGCTGAACGTGAACGGCGCCATGCTGCAGCGCTCCGGCATCACCGCCGAGACCGAGGTTGAGGGCGTAATGAAGTACACCAGCGGCCCGTTGGCCGGCCAGCCCAA
>JANOAQ010000281.1:0-5403 GCA_031411195.1 Burkholderiaceae bacterium
GGTGCTGCTGTCGCTGACCAAGCGTTCAAAGCAGCCTGACCGGTCGGGCTGCTTGCTTGCATGCAGCCGATGTTCGAGCCCATGCTGCCTGCGGCATTGGTCTTGCCTCAAACCGTCCGTGCGCGTTCGGGACCGAACAGACTCCGTCGCCGCCGGCTCGTAATCTGGTCGATGAGTTGCCATCCTTCGCATGGCAGTCACCCCATTCAGGAGTTCAACATGCACACCGTTCGCACCCTCGTTGCATTGTCGGTCGTGGTCCTCGCAACGGCCTGCGCAAGTCCTGGCAGCACAGATGCAGCAGCACCGTCCAATGGCATGGCCTCCATGGCGATGGGTGCGGGCGGATCCATGCCGGCGATGGATGAACGCATGACGGCCATGCAGACGATGCACCAAAAGATGATGAGCGCCACCACGCCTGCAGAACGCCAGGCCATGATGGCCGAGCACATGAAGGCGATGCAGGGCGGCATGGCGATGATGAAGGAAATGCACGCTATGACTGGCGCGCAGGGCGGCAGCAGCGCAGCAGGCATGGGCACGATGAGCGCGCCCGGAGGCGCCGCGCCGATGGCCGGCATGGGCGACGGCAAGGGCATGGCGGGCGACAGGGCCAAGCATCGTCAGATGATGGCCGATCACATGGCCACGATGCAGATGATGATGGACATGATGGCCGACCGGATGCCGTCGCCGGGAACGGGCAAGTAAGGGCAAATCAGGGCAAGTAAGGGCAGCGCCATGGCATGAAGCGGTGGATGAACAACCCCTCGTCAGCTTCATGGATCCGGTGGCCATGCTGCAGCCCTTGACTCTGCAACAGCGGGAAGCCTGAGGCGCCTCCTGCGTTGAAACCTGACCCAACGCGTCAAAGGAGGCGACCGCCATGGACATGCGCACCCACCCCGAAAGCAGTGGCCAAGCCGGTCACCAGCAGGGGCCCGCCGAAGCGCCCCCTGGGGCGGCCGATCAGGCTCTGAAGGATCCCGTTTGCGGGATGACCGTCAGCAAAGCGTCCCCACACCAGGCAGCGCATGGCGGCCGCGCGTACTGGTTCTGCAGCGCTGGCTGCCGCACGAAGTTCCTGGCGCAGCCGCAGAAGAACCTGGCACCGGTGGTCGGATCCGTTGAGTCCATTCCCGCAGCTGCAGCGGGCGCGGTCTACACCTGCCCCATGCACCCGGAGATTCGACAGGATCATCAGGGCAATTGCCCGAAATGCGGCATGGCGCTCGAGCTCGCCATGCCTGGCCTGGACGACGAAGCGAACCCGGAGCTGGCCGACTTCACACGACGGTTCTGGTGGACGCTGCCGCTGACGGTCGTCGTGGTGGTGCTGGCGATGCTCGGCCACCGGCTTGGTTGGATGGCCATGGCCACGCAGAGCTGGGTTGAGCTCGTGCTCACGGTACCCGTGGTGCTTTGGGCGGGCTGGCCGTTCTTCGAGCGGGGTGCGCAGTCTGTGGTGAACCGCAGCCCCAACATGTGGACGCTCATCAGCCTGGGCACGGGCTCGGCGTTTGTCTACAGCGTGGTGGCCACCGTCGCGCCGCAGGTGTTCCCGGATTCCTTCATCTCGATGGGTCGTGTTGCCGTCTACTTCGAAGCAGCGGCGGTCATCATTACGCTGACGCTGTTGGGCCAGTTGCTGGAGCTGAAGGCGCGCTCGCAGACCTCGGCGGCGATCAAGTCGCTTCTGGGTCTGGCCCCCAAGACGGCGCGTCGCATCGCGCCCGATGGGTCGGAGGCGGATATTCCGCTGGCCAACGTGCACGTTGGCGACATGCTGCGCGTGCGACCCGGCGAGAAGGTCCCGGTCGACGGTGTCGTGGTCGAGGGCAACAGCGCGCTGGACGAATCGATGCTGACGGGCGAGCCGCTTCCGGTGACCAAGCGCGTGGGCGACAAGCTCATCGGCGCCACGCTCAACACCAGCGGCGCGCTGGTCATGAAGTCAGAGCTCGTGGGTTCGGCCACGGTGCTGGCGCAGATCGTCCAGATGGTGGCCCTCGCACAGCGCTCCCGCGCGCCCATGCAGCGCATGGCTGATTCGGTGGCCGCCTACTTCGTCTACGGCGTCGTTGCCGCAGCACTGCTGACCTTCTTTGGTTGGGGACTTTTCGGGGCCACGTCCAGTGACTCCGGCTGGGTCTATGGCCTCATCAATGCCGTGGCCGTGCTCATCATTGCCTGCCCCTGCGCGCTGGGCTTGGCCACGCCGATGTCGATCATGGTCGCCACTGGTCGCGGCGCCACGCACGGCGTGCTGTTCCGCGATGCCGCGGCGATTGAGAACCTGCGCAAGGTCGACACGCTCATCGTCGACAAGACCGGTACCTTGACCGAGGGCAGGCCGCGATTCGAGAAGGCCATCGGCGTGGACGGCATCGACGCCGACGAAGTCCTGCGCCTGGCCGCCAGCCTCGACCAGGGAAGCGAGCATCCCCTGGCTGCGGCCATCGTGTCGGCCGCGCGCGAGAAGAAGCTGGTGCTCGACACACCCAACCAGTTCGACTCGGCATCCGGCATCGGCGTGCGCGGGTTCATCTCAGGCAAGACGCTGGCACTGGGCAACACGGCGCTGATGGCGCAACTCCGCGTGGATGTGGTGCCGATGGCAACACAAGCCGAAGCCCTGCGCGCCGGGGGCGCCAGCGTGATGCACCTGGCCGTGGACGGAAGGCTCGCCGGCATCCTGGCCGTGTCCGACCCAGTGAAGAGCACCACCGCCGAAGCCCTGGCGTCCTTGCGAAAGGCCAAGATCCGGGTGGTGATGGCGACCGGTGATGGCCTGACCACGGCACGGGCCGTGGGGCAGCGCCTGGGCATCGAAGAAGTGCATGGCGAGGTCAAGCCCGCCGACAAGCTCAAACTGGTCGAGAAGCTGCAGTCCGAAGGCTGCGTCGTCGCGATGGCCGGCGACGGCATCAACGACGCCCCGGCGCTGGCCCGGGCCGATGTCGGCATCGCCATGGGCACCGGCACCGACGTGGCGATGAACAGCGCGCAACTCACGCTCGTCAAGGGTGATCTGCGGGGCATTGCCACGGCCACCGCGCTGTCAGTGGCCACGGTGGCCAACATGAAGCAGAACCTGGCCTTCGCTTTCGTCTACAACGCCCTGGGCATTCCGCTGGCCGCCGGGTTGCTCTACCCGCTGACAGGCTGGATGCTGTCACCGATGATTGCGGCGCTTGCGATGAGCCTGAGTTCGGCATCGGTGATCGGCAATGCCTTGCGCCTGAGGGGGGCGGCCATCGATGCCGGGTGAGCGACGTCACCTCATCGCATCACGCTGACGCTGCGCCGGCGCGGGCAGGCCCTGGAGTTTTTGCGCGCCGAAGAGCGCGGGTGACGGTACGGCAATTCGCGCCGCAGGCAGCCGAGCCAGCGAAGCCGAGTTTTCCAGACCTCCACTCGACCGCAGTAGACCCATGATCGACGCACTGCTGAAGTTCCAGGTTCCCCACGAGCAAGGTGCAGCAGTGCGGCGCGCCATGGTCACCGCCGCAGCGCCTGCGCGTCACTTGCTTGTGTTGTACCTCGACACGGCGGACGCAGACCTGGCTGCCGATGGATTTTCGTTGCACTTGCAACAGGAAGGGCGCAGCTGGACACAGGTGCTGTCCAAGGCCGACGGCGCGGCGCGGCGCACCGAACATGCGGTACCCGTACGCCGCGTCGCAGGCACACCGCCAACCGTCGATGTTCAACGCCATGCGCACACGGCATTGGGCGAAGCGTTGCTGGCGACGCTGGGTTCTAGCGGCTCCGAGATCGCGCAGCAGTTTCAGGTCCGTATCGAGCGCGTGCAGCGAATCATGCGCTGTGGCACCAGCCGCATTCAGCTCACCTTCGACCGCGGCACGCTGCATGTTGGCACCGCTGTCTGGCCAATTTGCGATTTGACGTTCGAGCGCTTGACCGGTCCGCAAGACGGGCTGGTCGCCTTGATCAACCGGTGGATCGAACGCCACGGACTGTGGTTCAGTGATCGCGGATGGATCGCCATGGCCGATGAGCACTCACGAGCACCACACGCCTGCAGGGCGACACTTGCGGTGGACTCGCCACTGACCTCGAAGCTCGGGGCGGACGCAGGCCTGCGTGCACTGGTAGGAAATTGCCTGGACCAGTTCTTCCCGAACGCTGCCCGAGTGGCTGCGTCGACGGGCGAACCGGCGCACTTGCACCAGACCCGGGTGGCCCTGCGGCGGCTGAGGACCGCGCTTCGCGTCTTCGGCTGCTGGTCCGAGGATGTTGACCCCCTGTGGGGCGCGACCCTCGATGACGTGTTCAGGCGCCTGGGCGCATCGCGCGACCGGGATGCGCTTTGCGCCGGCCTCTTGCCTGAACTGGTAGCGGCAGGGGCGCCAACCATCGCGATTGCACCGATGGCCGAGATCGAGTCGCCGGCAGATTTGCTGAAGGACCGTGCCATCAACCGCACGCTTCTGGGGCTTCTTGCCTTCTCCGCCGGCGCAAGACCAACGCGCCCAGCGGGTTCTGGTGCCGGCAATTTCCCATCGCCAGACCCCAAGCTGGTCACGCTCGTGGCCCCATTGCTGAACCAAATGCACCGCCAGATCGCCAAGGACGCCAAGTCTTTCCTGACACTGGACGATCTGGCCAGGCATCGAACCCGAAAGCGTGTGAAGCGGCTGCGCTACAGCATCGAGTTTGTCGCCCGCTTGTTTCCATCAAAGGCGGTCGCACGGTACCTTGTGCCATTGCGCCAAGCCCAGGATGCCCTCGGCGCATTCAATGACCTCACCGTGGCTGATCTGTCATTTCGCTTGCAGCTGGAACAGGACGCGCGGGCATGGTTCGCGGTTGGCTGGCTGGCGGCTCGCCGCGACACGCACCTGCAAGCGTGCTCAGCTGCACTGCGCAAACTTTCGAAGACCCGTCCTTTCTGGACGACCTGAAATCGCAGGCTGGAGGGATCCGTGGGGTCGGCGTGTGGCAACCACAGTGGCAACCACAACACAGGGTGGTATCACTTCGTGCGCGGCGCCTTGATCTGCTGGTCGGGTTGACTCAGCCGCCCGGCGCGCAACTGCTTGACCGCCTGCACCACCGAGCGCGCGACGTTCGCCACCTCCTTTTGCACGGCTTGGTCTGCATCGAGCGCATCGTGGCTGTCGAAGTACGGGCCGTAGTAGCCGATGTAGCGGTCGAGCTTGGCGGCAGTTCCGGCATCGATGAGCCCCATCCAGTCGAGCCAATCGGTGAGGTTGCGCCGGTGCACTTCAACCCCGGCCACATCGCCATGCACCACCACGCCATAGGCCCTGCCGGCGAGGTGCTTGGGGTAGTCCCAGCCTTTTTCTTCGATGGCCTTGGCTTCGGCGACGCGCTTGCCGTGGGTCGTCGTCGGGTCCGGGTTGCCGCCGTCGG
>JANOAQ010000282.1:0-2689 GCA_031411195.1 Burkholderiaceae bacterium
GTCAGTAGCTACGCTTACTACGACGCAGTGAACCGGGGCGTGCGCTTCGACGCGATGCTGGCCGACCTGGGCGCTGCGGCTGCCGGCAGCATCGTGGTGCTGCATGCCTGCTGCCACAACCCCACCGGTTACGACATCACGCCCGCGCAGTGGGCCGAAGTGATTGGCGTGCTCAAGGCCCGCAGCCTGGTGCCCTTCCTCGACATGGCCTACCAGGGCTTTGGCGACGGCATCACCGAAGACGGCGCCGTTGTCCAGCAGTTTCTGGCTGCAGGGGTCGAGAGTTTCTTCGTCGCCACCTCGTTCTCGAAGAGCTTTTCGCTCTACGGCGAGCGGGTGGGTGCACTCAGCGTGGTGTGTGCCAACCAGGGCGAAACGGTGCGCGTGCTGTCGCAGCTGAAGATCACCATCCGCACCAACTACAGCAACCCGCCCACCCACGGCGCCCAGGTGGTGGCCACCGTGCTCGACACCCCCGCCCTGCGCGCTCAGTGGGAAGAAGAGCTGGCCGGCATGCGTGTTCGCATCAAGCAGATGCGCACCCTGCTGGCCGAAAAGTTGATCGCCGCTGGCGTGAAGCAGGACTTCAGCTTCATCACCCGCCAACGCGGCATGTTCAGCTATTCGGGCCTGAGCAAACCGCAAATGGAACGCCTGCGCAACGAGTTCGGGGTCTACGGCGTCGATTCGGGACGCATCTGCGTGGCCGCGCTCAACACCCGCAATATCGACCAGGTGGTCGCCGCCATCGCCAAAGTGCTTTGATGGCGTTCCGGTTGGTGCCGGATGCCACTTGAGAGCCCGGCCTGGCCGGGCTTTTTGCTTTCCGGCCGTTCTGCAGCCCTGTCCCTTCAGCGACAAACCGCGAGAGAGGACGGCTCAAATACGTGCTTTTCCCGAAGCCAAGTGCCATCGTGCAGTGCAACATCGGGCTTGATGCCGCATAATTGCTGCACTGCACAATTTTTCTTCCCTGTTGTCAGGTCGGATTCAGCGCAGCCACCACATCATGCGTGCTGTGGTCTGACCACCCGCCAACTTTCGGAGCCTCAAGTCCATGCTTTACCAGCTCTATGAAACCCAACGCGCGCTGATGGCGCCGTTTTCCGAGTTCGCCAGTGCCACGGCCAAGCTCTACACCCATCCGCTGTCGCCCTTCACGCACACGCCCCTGGCGCAGCGTGTGTCGGCGGGCTTCGACCTGGTCCACCGTCTGGCCAAGGAGTACGAAAAACCCGAGTTCGGCATCCGCACCGTCGAGGTAGATGGTGTCGAAGTGGCCGTGCAGGAGCAGGTGCCCATCACCAAGCCCTTTTGCCGGCTGCTGCGTTTCAAGCGCTTTTCCGACAACCCCGCCGTGCTGGAGGTCATGAAGACCCAGCCCACCGTGCTGGTCGTGGCGCCGCTGTCGGGCCACCACAGCACGTTGCTGCGCGACACCGTCAAGACCCTGCTGCGCGACCACAAGGTGCTGATCACCGACTGGACCGACGCCCGCACCGTGCCGGTGGAAGACGGTCCGTTCCACCTGAACGACTACGTCGCTTACGTGCAGGAGTTCATCCGCTTCGTCGGCCCCGAGGTGAACGTGATCTCGGTCTGCCAGCCCACCGTGCCGGTGCTGGCTGCCGTGTCGGTGCTGGCCACGCATGGTGAATTCACCCCGCGTACGCTGACGATGATGGGCGGCCCGATTGACGCCCGCAAGTCGCCCACGTCGGTGAACAACCTGGCCACCAACAAGAGCTACGAGTGGTTCGAGAACAACGTGATCTACCGCGTGCCGAGCAACTTTGCCGGCGCTGGCCGCCGCGTTTACCCGGGCTTCCTGCAGCACACCGGCTTCGTGGCGATGAACCCCGACCGCCACGTCTCGGCCCATTACGATTACTTCCTCGACCTGATCCGGGGCGATGACAGCTCGACCGAGCAGCACCGCCAGTTCTACGACGAGTACAACGCCGTGCTCGACATGCCGGCCGAGTACTACCTCGAGACGATCAAGACCGTGTTCCAGGACTTCTCGCTGGTCAACGGCACCTGGGACGTCAAGGGCACCCTGGTGCGCCCGCAGGACATCACCACCGGTGCCCTGCTGACGGTGGAAGGCGAGCTGGACGACATCTCCGGCTCGGGCCAGACCAAGGCCGCGCACGGCCTGTGCACCGGCATCCCCAAGGACCGCCAGTTCCACTACGACGTGGAAGGCGCCGGCCACTACGGCATCTTCTCGGGCCGCCGCTGGCGCGACATGGCCTACCCGGTGGTGCGTGATTTCATCCGCCGCTACAACCCGGTGGCGGTTGCCGCAGCGCCAGAGCCCCAGGATGCCGTCACACCAATGCCCCAGGCAAAAACCACGGCCACACCCAAGTTGGCCGTGGCCGCCGCCGCAGTGCCGGTGGCACACGCGGCAGTCAAGGCTTCGGCCAAGCCGGTGAAGCGGGCAAATGCGGGCAAGGCGCCAGCGGGACCGGCGGCAGCGGCCACCAAGCCGGTCAAGGCCGCTGCCCCGCAAGACGCCGCGGCTGCCAAGCCGCGCCGCCGCAGCACCAAAGCCTGACCCGGATAATCGCAGCGGTGAATGCCGCCCCGATTTTTCCCAGCGACCCCGCCCAGGCCGCGTTGATCGAGCAGATCAACGCGGCCTTGCCACAGACGCAGTGCACACGTTGCGGCTACCCCGATT
>JANOAQ010000283.1:0-3046 GCA_031411195.1 Burkholderiaceae bacterium
AGTTGGGTGAAACCGCTGACGGTCACCTTGGTACGGTCACGGCTCAGTTGCTTCTTGAACTCGGCCAGCACGGCGGCCTGATGCTCGTCGCGCACCATGTCGATGAAGTCGACGATGATGATGCCACCCAGGTTGCGCAGCCGGAGTTGGCGGGCGATGGCACCAGCGGCCTCGAGGTTGGTCTTGAAGATGGTGTCGTCGAAGCTGCGTGCGCCCACGAATCCACCGGTGTTCACATCCACCGTGGTCAGCGCCTCGGTCTGGTCGATGATGAGGTAGCCACCGCTTTTGAGATCAACCCGCCGTGACAGGGCGCGGGCGATCTCTTCCTCGATGCCGAACAGGTCGAAGATCGGCCGCTCGCCTTTGTACAAGTCCAGCTTGGCGGCCGAGCCTGGCGTGTAGGCACTGCCGAACTCCTTGAGCGCATCAAACTGCAGCTTGCTGTCGATGCGGATGGTTTGGGTGGACTCGTTGGACAAGTCGCGCAGTACTCGCTGAGCCAGGTTCAGGTCTTCGTGCAGCAGCGTGCCAGGCGGCTGGCTCAGGCCCAGCGCCCGAATGGCGGCCCAGGCCTTGCGCAGGTAGGCGATGTCGTCGGCCAGTTCATCGTCGGTGGCATCTTCGGCATTGGTGCGCAAGATGAAGCCGCCGGTCGAACTGCCGTCGGTGGTGGCGGTCAGCTTGCCCATGCGGCCGCGCAACTGCTCGCGCAATTCAGGCGAGCCGATCTTTTGCGAGATGCCGATGTGGGTGTCCTGCGGCAAGAACACCAGCATGCGCCCGGCGATGCTCACCTGGGTGGACAGCCGTGCCCCCTTGGTGCCGATCGGGTCCTTGATGACCTGAACCATCAGTGTCTGGCCTTCGAACACCTGGCGCTCGATAGGCACCTGCACCGCCACGTCGTGCTTGGGGATGTGGTGACCGCCACCGTGAAGATCGGCCACGTGCAAGAAGGCCGCGCGCTCCAGGCCCACGTCGATGAAGGCGCTCTGCATGCCCGGCAGTACGCGCGCCACCTTGCCCAGGTAGACATTGCCTACCAGACCACGTTCGAGCGTGCGTTCGATGTAAAGGTCTTGCACGGCGCCGTTTTCGATGACGGCGACGCGGGTCTCCTGCGGAGTCCAGTTGATGAGGATGTCTTGGTTGGCCATGCCGGCAGTCTAGGGCTACCGGTGATCAAAACCGGCGGGCCCAAAACAACACGCCCGGCATGTGGCCGGGCGCGGGATGTGGGTTCTGCGCCTGAAGCGCGGCCGCTCAGCGAGTGCGGCGGCGTGTCAGGGCCAGGCCGGCCAGCGCCAGCGCCACCAGGCCGAAAGACTCGGGCTCGGGCACCTGATTGCCCTGATCGATGCTGCGCGCCTGAACGGTGAGGTTGTCGATGGCAAAGCTCTCGTCATCACCGGCTTGCCAGACAGCACCCGAGGCGAAGAACTCGATGGTGTGCGCACCTACCGCCAGATTGCCCAGCGAGAAGTTCAGGCTGTAACCGGCGTCACCCCAGCCGGCGACCGCCAGGTTGGGGCCGTACACCAGAGCCACCAGCTCACTGCCGCTGGACGGGCCGTCGAAGATGCTGAAGTTCTTGGAATAAATGCTGACGCCGTCGACCTTGACGTTGAACATGTCGGGCCCGCAACAGTTGAAGCCGTCCCAGGAGTCGAGCACGGCCAGATCGAAGCTGAGCGTGACTCCGGTGGCGGCACCGGACAGGTTGAACCCCAGCACCGACGACGTGGCAGGGTTGCCAGCCGCCGAATTGCGGAAGTACTGCTTGCCGAAGCCGTAGGCGTTGAAGCCTTCGCTCGAAACCTGCGCGCCGGCGCCCGACATGCCGGCGGCGTTGACCTCAAAATCGTTCTGGTAGACGAAGGCCGCTTGCACCGACAAGCTGGCGGCGGTGGCCAGCAATGCGGCCAGTAGCTGGGTGGTCTTTTTCATGCCGGTCTCCGTGAGCTGAATGCCTGCCAGATATTAGATTGAGTCGCTGCGTCCAGCCATCCCCTGTTCGAGCGGCCGACCGCAGCGACGGGGTGGCGCGGTGCTCAGGCAGTCAACGAACGCAGTAGCTGCGCGGTTTCAAACAAAGGCAGACCCATGATGCCGCTGTGGCTGCCGTCGATGCGCGAGATCCAGGCGGCGATTCGGCCCTGGATGGCATAGGCGCCGGCCTTGCCGAAGGGCTCGCCGGTGGTGATGTAGGCCTCGATCACTTCGGCCGACAGCGGCGCAAACCACACCCGCGACACGTTCAGCGTGGCCCATTGACGGCCGCCGGCGCCCAGAGCCACTGCCGTCAGCACCCGGTGGCTGCAACCGGACAAGGCACCCAGCATGGCCCGCGCCTCGTCGGCATCGGCTGGCTTGCCGAGGATTCGCCGGCCTATGGCCACGGTGGTGTCGCTGCACAGGATGGGCGCGTCAGGCAGTCCGCGGGCCTGGCGGCGCACCAGCGCGCCCTTCAGTTTGAGCGCGGTCACCCGCTGCACATACGCGGCCGGCAGTTCACCAGGCAGCACCGCCTCCAGGGCTTCGGCGGCATCCGATTCGGCACCCGGCGCGGGCACCAGCAGTTCGAGCCGCACACCGAGTTGTTCCAGCAACTGCCGGCGGCGCGGGCTTTGCGACGCGAGGTAGATGAAATCGGGATGGGCCATGCCGGGTTTCACTCGCGGTGGTAGGGATGGCCGGCGGTCACGCTCCAGGCCCGGTACAGCGCCTCGGCCAGCAACACGCGCACGAAGGCGTGCGGCAGGGTCAAGTCAGACAGGCGCAGTGTTTCGTCGGCGCTGCCTTTCAAACGCGCGTCGAGACCGTCGGCGCCGCCGACGATGAGCGCGACATCGCGGCCGTCGTGCTGCCAAACGCCGATACGCTGCGCCAACTCGACCGTGCTGACGCGTTGCCCACGCTCGTCGAGCACGACACGGCGCGCGCCGGACGGTAGCGCGGCTTCGATGCGCAGTGCTTCAGCGGCGAGTAACTGCGCGGTGCTGCGGCCGCCGCTGCGCGGCTCGGCCTTACAGGCCTGGAGCTC
>JANOAQ010000284.1:0-1765 GCA_031411195.1 Burkholderiaceae bacterium
CCCGCCGTTTTGGGGGCACCGGGCTGGGCCTGGCCATCTGCCACCGCCTGGCCCTGCTCATGGGGGGGCGCATTGGCGTGCACAGTCTGGTGGGGCAGGGCAGCCTGTTCTGGGTCGAGCTGCCCCTGCAAACCGTGGCCCAGCGGCCACCGGCCGATTGGATTGCCGCCGATGCGACCATGCCCGCCCTGGCCGATGCCGGCCAGGCGATGCCGCCGGCCGCCAACGGACTGGCGCTGCAGGGCACCCGGGTGCTGCTGGCCGAGGACAACCCCATCAACCAGGAAGTGGCGCTGGAGCTGCTGACGGCCCAGGGCGCCCAGGTGGACGTGGCCGACGACGGCCGTGCGGCCCTGGCCCTGGCCACCCATCAGCGCTACGACCTGGTGCTGATGGATGTGCAGATGCCCCACCTGGACGGCCTGGCCGCCACCGAGGCCCTGCGCCGCATGCCGGGCTGGGCCGATGTGCCCATCGTGGCGATGACCGCCAGCGCCTTCTCCGACGACCGTGATGAATGCCTGGCCGCCGGGATGAACGATGTGCTGGTCAAGCCTGTCGAGCCCGAGGCCCTGATCGCCTGCCTGCAGCGCTGGCGCCAGGCTGCACCAAACAGGCGGCCTGCGGCGCAAGCCGGGGATGTGATCGCTGCGCAGCAGCCCCCAATGCCGGTGGCGGCCGAGCCCGTCGATCCTCCGGCCCTGCGCACCGCACTGCTGGCGCTGCGGCCGCTGCTGCTGTCGCACGACACCGCCGCCGTCGACCAGATCGAGCGCGTGAAGGCCGTTTTGCGCCAGGGCCACCGGCCGCTGTACGCGCCCCTGTCGGCCCACGTGCGGGCCTTTGCCTTCGGGCCGGCCCTGGCCCTGCTGGACGAAGCGCTGGCGGGCCTGGGGCCCCCGTGATTCAGGCGCCGCTGGCCTGCCCGTAGCGCCGCAACAGGGCCTGCCGCCGGCGCGGGCACAGATTGACGCGACCGAGGTCGCCCTGTACCTGGGGCAGGGCCAGCAGCCGCTTGTCCATCACCGCAAACCACAGCGGCGGCACATAGGCCAGCGGAAACATGCCGAAATACCCGCTGGGCAGCTGGGGCAGATCGTCGAAATGGCGCAGGCTCTGGTAGCGGCGCATCGGGTGGGCATGGTGGTCGCTGTGGCGCTGCAGGTGGAAGGTGGCCAGGTTGGTCACCAGGTGGTTGGTGTTCCAGCTGTGGTGCGGCTGCGGCGCCTCGTAGCCGGTGCCGCCGGCGTGCCGGCCTTCGGCGCTGGCCTTGCGGCGCAGCAGGCCGTAGTGCTCGACATAGTTGGCCGAGGTCAGCTGCCACCAGGCGACGACGTTGTGCACCGCCAGGAAGGGCAGCATCTCCCAGCCGAAGGCGATGGTCAGGCCGCCTTGCAGCAGCAGGCTCACGGCATACGACTGCAGCATCGTGTTGCGCACGCTGAAGGCGCCGTGGCCGTGCTTGCGCAGGCGCTCGGATTCCAGATGCCAGGCGCGCTGGATGCCGCCGGGCAGTTCGCGCAGCGCAAAGCGGTAGATGCTCTCGCCCATGCGTGCGCTGGCATGGTCTTCCGGCGTCGCGACCCAGCGATGGTGGCCCCGGCCGTGCTCTACCGTGAAGTGGCCGTAGGCCGGCACCGCCAGCGTCAGGCGCGACAGCACTTGCTCGACCGGGTTGTACTTGTGGCCCAGTTCGTGTGCGGTGTTCAGCCCCAGGCCCGAATTGGCGCCGGCCACATAGGCCAGCAGCAGCAGCGCCCACCAC
>JANOAQ010000285.1:0-11646 GCA_031411195.1 Burkholderiaceae bacterium
CCCCGCCGGCAATTGCCGGCGGGGCCTGGTGGGTGTTGGCCTGCCTGGAGTCGGTCAGCGCAGCAGTTGCAACACCTGGTCTGGCAGTTGATTTGCCTGGGCCACCATGGCATTGCCGGCCTGCTGAAGGATCTGGGCGCGGCTGAGGTTGGACGTTTCTGCCGCAAAGTCGGTGTCGAGGATGCGGCTGCGCGACGCGCTCTGGTTCTCGATCGAGATCTGCAGGTTGGAGATCACCGCGTCGAAGCGCGACTGCGAAGCGCCCAGGGTGGCGCGCTCGCCGTTGACGGTGTCCAGTGCGGTGTCGATGTCACCGATCACGCTGCGAATGGCGGCGGCACTGGCGGTGTTGTCGATCACGGCACGGCCGGCGCCGGTGTTGTCGGTGCCTGCCACGGCCGTGATGTCGGCGTTGGCCGTCAGATTGGTGGTGGTGATGCTGATGGTGTCGTTGCTGGTGGTGTTGGCACCGACCTGAAACAACTGCGCGCCAGCGTTGGCGCCCAGAACCGTCAGGCCATTGAAGGTGGTGCCGCCCAGAACGCGCTGGATTTCCTTGGAGAGCTCGCCGAACTCCTTGTCCAGTGAATCCTTGTCGCTGTCGGAGTTGGTGGCGTTGGCCGACTGCACCGCCAGCTCACGCATGCGCTGCAGCGAGTCCGATACCTTGCCCAGGGCGCCCTCGGCCGTCTGCGCCAAGGAGATGCCGTCGTTGGCATTTCGGGCGGCCACGCTCATGCCGCGTACCTGCGCCGTCATGCGCTCGGCGATGGCCATGCCGGCGGCATCGTCCTTGGCACTGTTCACCCGCAGGCCTGAGGACAGGCGCTGCATCGAGCTGGCCACTGCCGACTGCGAGGTGCTGAGGTTGCGTTGCGCGTTCAGCGCAATGATGTTGGTATTGATGGTCTGCGGCACGAACAGCTCCTTCGCTCGGGGCGGCTTTCAGGTTTGACCTGGTGTAGATCAGCAGAATTGAACAACTGCTTGAGTGCTTATCGACCACTGCTGCGCCGCCTTGATGGTGTAGTGCAGCGGGCCGTGAAAAAAATGACGCGCCACCTTGTGAGGGTGGCGCGTCCTATGGGGCGCCGGCTCGGGTCACCGGCTCCCTGGTGGGGGCCGGTGTGCCGTCATCGAAGCAGGGTGAGAACCTGCTGGGGCAGCTGGTTGGCCTGCGCAACCATCGCGTTACCTGCCTGCTGCAGGATGTTGGCGCGGCTGAGGTTGGCCGTCTCTGCGGCGAAGTCGGTGTCCATGATGCGGCTCTTGGCGGCGCTCTGGTTTTCCACCGAGATCTGCAGGTTCGAGATCACCGAATCGAATCGCGACTGCGAAGCACCCATCACGGCGCGCTGGCTGTTGACGGTGTTCAAGGCAATGTCGATGTTGTCGATCACGCCCTTGATGGTGGTGGCGTCGGCCGTGTTGTCGATCACCGCCCGGCCTGCGCCGGTGTTGTCGGTGCCGGCAACGACCGTTACCGTGGCATCGGCGGTCAGG
The DNA here is from genome assembly GCA_031411195.1 of Burkholderiaceae bacterium. Taxonomy (GTDB): domain Bacteria; phylum Pseudomonadota; class Gammaproteobacteria; order Burkholderiales; family Burkholderiaceae_C; genus Pseudaquabacterium. Next base: position 1,504 of record JANOAQ010000285.1, read on the forward strand.
TTGGTGGTGGTGATGTCGATCGTGTCGTTGCCGGTGGTGTTGGCACCCACCTGGAACTTGAACGCACCGGCGTCAGTGCCCAGCACGTTCTTGCCATTGAACGAGGTACCACCCAGGACGCGCTGGATCTCCTTGGCCAGCTCGCCGAACTCCTTGTCCAGCGAATCCTTGTCGCTGTTGGAGTTGGTGGCATTGGCAGCCTGCACTGACAGCTCACGCATGCGCTGCAGTGAATCGGCCACCTTGCCCATCGCGCCTTCAGCCGTCTGCGACATCGAGATGCCGTCGTTGGCGTTGCGGATGGCCACGTTCATGCCGCGTACTTGGGTTGTCATGCGTTCTGCGATGGCCAGGCCGGCAGCATCGTCCTTGGCAGAGTTGACACGCATGCCCGAGGACAGGCGTTGCATGGACACTGCCAGTGAAGACTGCGATGTCGTCAGGTTGCGTTGCGCGTTGATCGAATTCAGGTTCGTGTTGATGGTTTGGGGCACGGTAATTTCCTTTCAGCTTCCATGAATCCCGGCGGGAGCGCCGGCGTTACTCGGGTGGTGGCGTAACTGCATCGTCACCACCGTCGCACGCCGAACAGTTGCCCCTGGCAATCTGTTCGACACGCCCGCGCTAGTCGCCTATGTTCTCGGGACACCATCCAGTGGCCTTCGTTCATCGGCCGGCTAACCGGACCGCGGTGGTCTTGTGGACCGCCCGTTGGTTTGTGTATCGGCCCGCAGGCTTTTGCACTTGAGGGCAGGGCACAAAACAATTTTTCGCGCTGTCAATACCGCTTTGGCCGAAGATCGTGGCTTGCTTCACGACTTGGCGTCTTCTTGGGCCTCAAGTGCGCCGAAAGACGTCTGTTTTGGGGCCCCAGCACCCGGTGCAGCCCAATTGATGCCTGAAAACCCCCCAATTCGCGGGCTGGGCTCGCACGCTCAACGGGTGTGCTGGGTGTGTGCTGGGTGCTCGACCAACAATGAAACAGGGGCCCGAAGGCCCCTGTCGATGAATGACGCCCAAAAGGAGCGGTCAGACCACGTCGCGCGAACTGCCTTCAACATCTGCCCAACTCAAGCAACCCAAAGCACGCAGGCACGGGGTGATGGCTTCAGGGTTGTCGAAGCGGTTGATCACGCGCTGCGCCAGGACGGGGACGGCCTGGGCATTCAAGGTCGCTGGTTCGGGGTTGTCGGTCAAGAACGCTTGCAGCTCGGCCATGGTCAGCGCATTGAGCTGACTGCCATCTACTTCCACCGTGTCGCCCTGGCGTGCCATCAGGCCCTTGCGCACGTTGTCAAGGTAGCGCTGCTTCATTTCGATGAAGCGTCCAAAGCGCTCCGGTTCGAAGTGCAACTTCTCGGGTGCACCCGTCTGCGAGGCCAGGATGTCGGCAAACTCGGCCAGCTGGTTGCTGCGCACCACGTGCACGATTCGAAGCTTGGGCTCATTGAGCATCCACTGCAGCGCTGCGGGGTCGTGCGACGGTGCAAAGGTGAAGCCACGCACCGCGACGGCTGCCAGGTCGCGGCCCTGCGCGTCGTGCTGGCGGTCCAGCATCATGCGAACGAACCAGGGTGAATCCTTGGCGCGCATCGCATGCAGGGTGGCACTGGCTGCAGGGCTCAGCATGCCATCGGCCTGGCCGATCGCCTGGGGGTGCAGCAGTTCGCCGTCGAAGAAGACGTCGCCAGTCTCATTCAGGGCCTGGGCCAACGCGATAGCGCGGCTGAACGGCGCGCCCAGCAGCACGGTGGCGCGTTCAGGCAGTTCGGCAGGCACGATCGCGTCCACGTCGTACAGGCCGCAGAAGGGATCGGCCAGCTCGGGGTCGAGCAGGCTCAGCCTGTCATAGGTGCAGCGCACTTCCTGCAGCATGCAAGGTGCACCATCGGTCAACGATTCACCCAGGTAGACACGCAGGCCACCGCGCTCGCCGCACAGCACGAAGCGGGCAAGTGCCTCACCGCTGGCGCCGCAGAGTTCGAGGTTGCCATTGCGCAGGGCCCAGCGCTGGGCGCCAACGACGGCTTTCAGGCCGATGTGGCCGTTGTCGCGCAGGCGGATCACGCCGGTTGCGCGGCCATCCGCCTCGCGCACCAGATAGAGCTGGCGTTCTTCAGGCGCCTGCATCAGCAGGGCGTGGGTTTCGCCCAGCGCACGCAGCATGGCTTCGTGCGGGGAGTTGCGCACGGCCAGCGGCAGGGCGATGCGCGCAGCGGTGCTGGCGTCTTCCAATTGACCGCGGCGGCACGCCAGGCGCATCAGCTCGGCGGTTTGTTCGACGCAGTTGGTGGCCAGCAGGGCCAGGCCAGCCACGGGCGCCACGGCGACCGGTGCGGCAGGTGCCAGCAGGCCCGAGGTGGGCAGGGGGGTGGGCAGGGCCAGTGCGGCAGCAGTCATAGCGGGAGCTCCGTCAATCGGGAAGCCCCAGTCTAGGCAGTTGACGCCCACGGCCATGCCACGAATAGGCAGGTAATTCGGGTGCTTGAGTGCGCCGCGATGCCACGACCGCCGCGCCGCCTGAAATACACAGGCTCAGGCGCTGACGACGCCCACCTGGCGCGCCACACGCGTGGGCACCAGGGTGGCCACATGGCTGGCCAGCAGGTCGTCGATCCAGGGCTTGCGGTGGATGCCCGAGATCTCACGGCACTCGTTGAACTTGGCACGCAGGCCTTCGTGGCCACTGACGGCCAGGATCGGCATGCTGGCGGTGGCGGCCTGGCCGCGGCAGGCGCTGATGAGTGCCGAGCCATCCATATTGGGCATCTCCAGGTCGGTGATCATCAGTGAATAGCGCCCCTTGGCCAGCAGCGCCAAAGCTTCCACGCCGTCGCAGGCCAGGTGTACCTGGTAGCCCGCCGCTTCAAACAGCCGGCGCAGCTTGGTGCGTGCCACCGCCGAATCATCCACCAGCAGCAGGTCGGCCGCCAAGGGCAGGGCGGCCGCCGAAGCAGCCCTGGCCTTGCGCACCGGTTGCACCGACTGCACCGGCTGTATCGGCACGTCGAGCGTCTTGCGCTGCGCCGCGTCGAGGTCTTCGCCGTTGAATCGGATCAGGCCCTTGAGATAGACCACCAACCCGCTGACGAGCGGAATACCCACAACGGCGGTGAACAAGGTCAACAGCAGTACATCCTGGATCTGCAAAACCATGGTCTAGGCCTGTTGGTTGAAATGGGGCAGGGACGGTGGGTGTCGTCCCTCGAAACACTGTTGTCGGTATCGGCCACTTTGTCGATCTGCTGAAGCGCGCATTGTTCACGCCGGATGCCGCAATTGGCGTGGTCGACGGTGAGTGCAACCAGTCATCGGGCCGACCGGCGGCCCCAGAGGACTGCCCGTGTAGGAATTTGCCTGACACGGCGCGCGGAAGAAACGGGACTCAAGAAGACGAATTGGACTGATGTTGCCGCCTTGTTGCGGTCTCTACAGTTCGTATCACTCCAGCAGCACTTCCCAACCACCCCAGGACACCACACCATGAACACCGAACAAATTCTTGCCGAGATCCGCGAAGCCAACCTGTCGTACCTGATGCTGGCGCAGACGCTGATCCGTGTGGACCAGGACCAGGCCCTGTTCCGCCTGGGCCTGAGCGAGGACAGCGCCGCGATGATCGCCGCGCTGACTCCGGCACAGATGATGAAGATCGCCTCTGGCAACACCTTGCTGTGCCGCATGCGCTGCGACGACGACCTGGTGTGGAGCCTGCTGACCAGCCACGGCAAGGGCGCTGCCAACGAGAGCGTGTCGCGCCTGCATGCATCCATCCTGATGGCCGGCCGCCATCAGGAAGCTGCGTAACCTGGCCCCCCCCGAAGCGGCCAAGGCCGCTCCCCCCAGGGGGCGACGCCAGCGGCCCGGCAAAGCCGGATCCGCGGCGTCCACTTGAATGAACACCACGAGGAGAAAGAACCATGGCGCGTACCAAGAGCATCCTGACCGAGGCCAGGCAGATCGACACCGCGGTGGAGCTGATCAAGCTGGGCGCCCGCCTGCAGGTGCTCGAAAGCGAGACCGACCTGAGCTACGAGCGCCTGCTGCGCCTGTACAAGGAAGTGGCAGGCAAGAGCCCCAGCAAGGGCCAGCTGCCCTTCTCGACCGACTGGTTCATGACCTGGCAACCGAATATCCATGCCAGTCTCTTCCTGAACATCCATGAATACCTGAACAAGGTGGCCGCGCTGGACGAGATCGACACCGTGATCAAGGCCTACAAGCTGTACATGGAGCAGGTGGGTGCGCAGGATCTGGAGCCCCAGTTGTCGGTTACCCGGGCCTGGCGCCTGGTCAAGTTCGTCGACAACGGCATGCTCACCATGACCAAGTGCAGCAAGTGCGGCGGCCACTTCGTGACCCACCCGCACGAGATTGCACGCCACTACGTGTGCGGCATGTGCAACCCCCCTGCGCGCGCCGGCAAGGGCCGTCATGCGGGCGCCATCCGCCTGCCCGGCGTGCACGAGTGCGCGGTTGACTGAATTTCTGGCCCGTTTGGCGCACGGCTTGCGGCCTGGCCCTTGAAAGGCCGCCAACAGCGCCGATATGTGTGTTGTCTCCTCCTAGCACAGTCCCTGTGCTTTGCGGGCGGGCTCCTTCGGGAGGCCGCCCTTTTTTCCTTGGGCGGGGCGCTTTGACAAACCCGCTGGTCGGCTTGTTCCGGCACGCTTTTCCACCGACCGCTACGCCAACGGTCTGCCGACACTGGGGGCATGCCCGCCTCGTCCGCGCCCGCCTCGTTGTCCCCAAATTCCGTGGTTGCCGCCGAATCACGCCCGCCACCGGCCCAGCGCCTGCCCTGGCCGGCGCCGGCCCTGCTGGCCTGGTTGCTCGCCTGGTGCAGTCTGTTCGGCCTGACCTCAGCCGCGCTGCAACCCTGGCTGGCCTGGGCGCTGGCTGCGGCGGTGGGCGCTGTGCTGGCGGGCGCATGGCCTGACCTGTCGGGCTGGCGGCGCGGTTTGATGGCCGGGGGCTTTCCGGTGTCGGCCCTGGCCAGCGGCGCTGCGGTGGCCGTGCCAGGCTGGGTCTGGCTGCTGCCGCTGGGGCTGCTGCTGCTGGCCTATCCGGTGCGCGCATGGCGCGATGCCCCGCTGTTTCCCACGCCACACGACGCGCTGCGCGATCTGGCCGAGGGCTTGCCCATGCCGTCTGGCGGCCGGGTGCTCGACGCGGGCTGCGGCCTGGGCCACGGGCTGGCAGCCCTGCACCGCTGCTGGCCGCAAGCCCGGATCGAGGGTATCGAGTGGAGCTGGCCCTTGCGCCTGATCGCCGCCTGGCGTTGCCCCTGGGCCCGGGTGCGCCAGGGCGACATGTGGGCCGCCAGCTGGGCCGGCTGCCAGATGGTCTATTGTTTTCAGCGCCCCGAAAGCATGGCACGCGCCTGGCAGAAGGCTTGCGCCGAACTCGCGCCCGGTGCCTGGCTGGTCAGTCTGGACTTTGAGGTGCCGGGTGTGTTGCCCAGCCAATGCCTGCAGCGCCCTGGTGCGCAGACCGTCTGGGTCTACCAAGTGCCCAGGCATGCGGCTCGGGGCTCAACCCGACCTGCCGCTGGCCGATAACACCCCATCAAGCCAGCCCGTGCGGGCCGGCTTCCACATTCGCCAACCACTCGCCAAACCATGTTCGTCATTGTCGGCTGGGCTCTCGCCATGGTGTGCATCTTCGGGGTGTACATCTTCCACGGCGGCAACATCCAGGTAGTACTGAAGGCCTTGCCGTTCGAGATGATCACCATCTTCGGAGCGGCTGCAGGTGCCTTTCTGGCCAACAACCAGATGAAGGTGATCAAGGCCTCGATGCGGGGCCTGGGCCAATGCTTCAAGGGCAGCAAGTTCAGCAAGGCCCGTTACATGGAGCTGCTGGCGCTGATGTTCGACATCCTGCAGAAGGCCCGCAAGGAGGGCCTGATGTCGATCGAGAAGGACGTGGAAGACCCGCACAGTTCGGCGCTGTTCCAGAAGTACCCCATCGTGGGCAACGACCACCATGTGACCGAATTCATCACCGACTACCTGCGCATGATGGTCTCGGGCAACCTCAATGCCCACGAGATCGAATCGCTGATGGACAGCGAGATCGAGACCCACCACCAGGAAGAGCACGCGGCCGTGGCCGCCATTGCGCGCCTGGCCGGCGGGTTGCCGGCCTTCGGCATCGTGGCGGCCGTGCTGGGCGTGGTCAACACCATGGGCTCGGTGGGCCAGGCGCCCGCCATCCTGGGCGGCATGATCGCCTCGGCCCTGGTGGGCACCTTCCTGGGCATCTTGCAGGCCTATGGTTTTGTCGAGCCGCTGGGCGGCCTGCTCGAGCAGAAGGTGGAAGACGCCGGCAAGGAACTGCAGTGCATCAAGACAACCCTGCTGGCCAGCATGCAGGGCTACGCCCCGCAGGTGGCCATCGAATTCGGCCGCAAGGTGCTGTTCTCCGGCGACCGCCCCAGCTTCACAGAACTCGAAGCACACGTGAAGAAGAAATGATGACCCCCCCCCGTAGCGCCTTCGGCGCTCCCCCCCAGGGGGGCGCAGCTAGCGGCCCGGCGAAGCCGGTTCCGCGGCTGCCGCTTGGTGGCAGTGCTGCATTGCAGATGCCGGCGTGCTCCGGGCGATTGGAGTAACAGATGGCTGGCGACGCGAAGAAGCTTCAACCGATCATCATCAAGAAGATCAAGAAGAACGGCCATTCGGCGCATGGCGGGGCGTGGAAGATTGCCTACGCCGACTTCGTGACTGCGATGATGGCCTTCTTCCTGCTGATGTGGCTGCTGGGCAGCACGTCCGAGGGCGACAAGAAGGGCATTGCCGACTACTTTCAGAGCCCGTTGAAGGTGGCCCTGCTCAATGGCGGCTCGGGTTCGGGCGATTCGTCGTCGGTGCTCAAGGGCGGCGGGCAAGACCTGACGCGATCGGGCGGCCAGGTCAAGCGCGGCGACGTTGAAGCCCCGCGCAGCACCATCAACCTGCAGGCCCTGCGCCACGAGCAGCGCGCTGCCGAAGCCGCGAAGCTGCAAGAAATCAGCGAGCAGGTGGAAACCGAGCTGAAGAACAGTGCCAAGCTGGCCCAGTACGCATCGCAGATCAAGATGGACATGACCCGCGACGGCCTGCGCATCCAGATCGTGGACGAACAGGCGCGGCCGATGTTCGATTCAGGCAGTGCGGTGGTCAAACCGTATATGCGTGAGTTGCTGCGTGCCATCGGCAGCGTGCTGGTGGAGGTGCCGAACCGGCTCACGCTTGAAGGTCACACCGACGCCACACCCTTCCCCGGTGGCGATCGGGGCTACAGCAACTGGGAACTGTCGGCCGACCGGGCCAATGCGTCGCGGCGCGAACTGGTGACTGGCGGTCTGACGGAAGAGCGTGTGCTGCGTGTGCTGGGCCTGGCCAGCAGCCAGCCCTTCACCCGGCAGGACCCCACCGACCCGCAGAACCGGCGCATCAGCATCATCGTGATGAACCGGGACGCCGAGGACCGCTTCTACCGGCCCACGGCCGACCTGGTACAGCCGGCCAAGCCCGGTGCCCCCGAGCCCGAGCCGGTGATTCGTCCGGACAAGCCTGCCCTGGTATCAAGTCCACGGCAGTCTGGCCGATAAGCAAGAAGATGACCCACCCCGTACGTGCTTCGCACGCCCCCTCAAGGGGGCAACGCCAACGGCCCGGCAAAGCCGGTTCCGCGGCGTTCGCTTGGTAGAAGCCGAACTTGTCCCACCCACTCTGTTTCCGAGGACAGACATGAGCAATCCCTCCGACCTCAAGTTTCTGGTCGTCGATGACTTCTCCACCATGCGCCGCATCGTTCGCGGCCTGCTCAAGGAAATGGGCTGCAACAACGTGGAAGAGGCCGAAGACGGCGCCGTCGCCTTGCAGATGATGAAGACCAACCGCTACGACTTCGTGGTCAGCGACATCAACATGCCCAACATGACCGGATTCGATCTGCTCAAGGCCGTCAAGGCGGAACCGAGCCTCAAGCACATTCCCGTGCTGATGGTCACGGCCGAGGCCCGCAAGGAAGACATCCTGATGGCGGCCCAGAGTGGGGCGGCCGGCTACGTCGTCAAGCCTTTCACCAAGGCCACGCTCGAGGAAAAAGTCACCAAGATCATGCAGAAGCTGGCGGCCACGGCCTGACACCGTCATCAAGGGAGTACGCCATGAAAATGGAAGACATCGCCGCCATGTTGCCGGCGCAAGGTGTGGTGACCTCGCCCGAAGTGTTTCAGCAACTGGGCACCATCACCCGCCTGCTGCACGACACCATGCAGCAACTGGGCGTGATGCCCAAGCTGCAGTTGGCCGCCGACGGCATTCCCGATGCCCGCAGCCGCCTGAGCTACATCGCCACCAAGACCGCAGCCGCTGCCGACAAGGTGCTCAACTCGGTCGATCAGGCCAAGGCCGAGCATGCCGCCATCGCCGACCAGACCCGCGCGCTGGCGGCCGCGCTCTTGTCCGATCCGGTGAAGGCCGTGGCCTCGGGTGCGGTGTACAACTTCGTCAACGAAGTCGAGGCCCGCACCAAGGTGATCGACGCTCACCTGACCGACATCATGATGGCCCAGGACTTTCATGACCTGACCGGGCAGGTGGTGGCCAAGGTGGTGTCGCTGGCCAATGACCTGGAAGACAGCCTGGTCAAGCTGCTGGTTCAAGTGGTGCCCGCCGACCAGCGCGAAAAGGTCGACCCCAGTGTGTTGCATGGCCCGGTGGTCAACCCCGAGGGCCGCAACGACGTGGTGGCCAACCAGGGTGAAGTGGATGACCTGCTGGCCAGTCTGGGCTTCTGACCCCGGCTCCGTCGGGTTTCAGCCAAGCGGCCTGCGGGCCGCTTTTGCACTTGTGGCGCGGCAATCCCGCCGAGGCCTGGCAAGGGCGATAAAGCGCGCTTTGGCCCGCCTTTTGGGCCGCTCCCCCGAGGCACCCCGCTCCTACCATGGTCGAGCCCCCCAGCTGCGCCCGGAGCCGCCATGCCTGATGCTGTCTTGAACGTTTCTGCCCCCCTGTCACTGGCCGAGTTGGTGACCGAAGCCCAGCGCCTGCAGCAGGCCGGACAGACCGATGCGGCCGTGGACCTGTACCGTCAGTGGCTCGACACCGGCCCCGAAGGCATGCGCCACGTCGCGTGCTTCAACCTGGGCACGTTGCTGGGCGCGCTCAGCCGCACCGGGGAGGCCGAAGCCGCCTATCGCCAGGCGGTGGCGCTGCAACCGAATTTTCCGCATGCCCGCCTGAATCTGGGCCACCTGCTGGAGCGCGGTGGCCAGACCGAGCCTGCCCTGGCGCAGTGGCGTGCGGTGATCGACGCGGGTGCCGCGGCAGAGCTGCGGGTGCACGCCTGGAACAATCTGGGCCGCCTGCTCGAAACCCTGCGCCGCTACCCCGAAGCCGAAGCCGCGCTGCGCGAAAGCCTGCTGCTCGACCCCCACCAGCCCAGCGTGGTGCAGCACTATGTGCACTTGCGCCAGAAGCAATGCGCCTGGCCGGTCTACCAGCCCGTGGGCGAAGTAGGCCCCAACCGCCTGGTGCAAGGCACCTCGCTGCTGGCCATGATGAGCGCCAGCGACGACCCGGCCCTGCAACTGCTGTCGGCCACACGCTTCGCGCATGAGCGGGTGCCCAAGGCCCAGCCGGTGGCCTTGCACCAGACCATGCCGCCGCGCACCGGCAAGATCAAGATCGGCTACCTGTCGGGTGATCTGCACATGCACGCCGTGGGCCTGCTCACGCCCGAGCTTTTCGAGCTGCACAACCGCGAGAAGTTCGAGGTCTGGGCTTTTTGCTGGACGCCCGACAGCGAGATGCCCCAGCGCAAGCGCATCCTCAAGGCCATGGACCACCATGTACGCCTGGGTGGCGTGGACGACGCCACGGCGGCCAAGCTCATCGCCCAGGCCGGCATCGACGTGCTGGTCGACCTGCAGGGGCTGACCAGTGGTGCGCGCCCGGCCATCCTGGGCTGGCGCGCCGCACCGGTGCAGATCAGCTACCTGGGCCTGCCAGGCACGTCGGGCCTGCCAGGGGTCGCCTGGATCCTGGCCGACCACTACGTGATTCCGCCCGAGCTGGAGCCTTACTGCAGCTAATAGCCCTTCCTCGTGCCGCATTGCTTCCATGTGAGTGTCCGCCAGCGCGAAGTTGC
>JANOAQ010000286.1:0-5167 GCA_031411195.1 Burkholderiaceae bacterium
GAGGATGTCAGTCGCAGCCATGCCGGGTAACTTTCCACCGTATGGGGCCACCTGGGGCCCGTTACCCGGTATGTTACCCGGGTGATTGGTGGATGCAAGCCGCGTTACCCGGTCCCATGCGGACATGAAAAAAGCGCTAAGTCATTGATTAACTTAGCGCTTTCGTCGTTTCTGGCCTCTTGCGGACTCTTGTTTGGTAGGCCGTGTTGGACTTGAACCAACGACCAAAGGATTATGAGTCCTCTGCTCTAACCAACTGAGCTAACGGCCCGACGTGTGGAAGTCTACCGGGCGGGGTTTGAGGAGGTCCGGCGGGCTTCTGGCGAACATTGGGCGCGCCTGGGGCGCGCAGGCCGTAGAGTGCGGGCTGCATCCACTCGGCTGGTTTGCCCACCTTGCTGTCGCACCCCATGCGCCTGAAGACCAAGATCATCCTGCTGGCCATGATTCCGCTGCTGGCCTCCAGCGGCCTGATGGTGTTTGCCCAGCGCCAGCAAGAGCAGTTGATGGCCCAGCGGCAGGCTGCACTGGTGCGCAGCGCCTACCTGGATGCGGCGCGCGGCGAGTTGCGGCACTTCGTGGCGCTGGCGCTGTCCACGCTGAGCCCGCTGTACAACACCGGGCGTGACGACGCCGAGATCAAGCAGCAGGCCATGCGCCAACTGGCTGCGCTGGACTACGGCAGCGACGGCTACTTCTTTCTATACGATTTCGATGGCATCAGCCTGATGCACCCGCGCCAGCCCGAATTTGTGGGCCGCAACCTGCTGAAGCTGCGTGACGCTACCGGCGGCTTCCCCATCGAACGCATGCGCGACAAGGCCCGCACAGGCGGTGGGTTTGTCGAGTACAGCTGGAACAAACCGTCGACCCAGGACGCTGCCCCCAAGTTGGCTTATGTCACGCCGCTCGAGCGTTGGGGCTGGTGGTTCGGCACGGGCCTGTATGTGGATGACATCAATCGCGTGGTCGCCCAGCTCGATGGTGAACTGGCCGCCAACGCCAATGCCACCACCCGATGGATTGCCGCCATCCTGGGCGGTGGCCTGTTGCTGATCTTTGGCGGCGGCTTGTGGCTGAGCATGCAGGAGCTTCGCAATGCCGATGCCAAGCTGATGCTGCTGGCGCGCCAACTGGTAGGCTCCCAGGAAGCCGAACGGGCGCTCCTGGCGCGCGAACTGCATGACGGCACCAGCCAGAACCTGGTTTCGGTCAAGCTGTTGACCGAAGCGGCCCTCAAGCGACTTGGCGATACCGACAGCGTGGCGCGGGCACCGCTGGAGCGTGCCGTAGAGCGGCTTAGCCTGGCGCTGGAAGAAGTGCGTGGCATCTCGCACCGGCTGCGTCCGGTGCTGCTCGACACCCTGGGCCTGCCGGCGGCGCTGCGCCAATTGGGTGACGAGATGTGGAGCCTGTCGGACACCCGTTTTGTGCTGGAGGTGGAAGGCGACGCACCCGACCTGCCTGACGCCATCAACACCGTGCTGTTCCGTGTGACGCAAGAGGCGCTGTCCAACATCCAGCGCCACGCGCGGGCCAACCATGTATTGCTGCGGCTCGTGTTTGCCGCAGGCAGCGTGCGTCTGAGCGTGCAGGACAATGGGGTCGGGTTCGAGCCGGCCGAGATCTCCCGTGATCCGCACCGTGGCATTGGTTTGCGCAATATGCGCGAGCGCATGGCCTCGATCGACGGTCAACTGCAATTGATCTCACAGCCCGGCCTGACCGTGGTGGTGGCTGCCTTGTCGGCCGCCGCAGTTCAGCGATTCGTGCAGCCATGACCGACACCGTGACGGACCACAACCTGATTCACATCATGATCGTCGATGACCACGCGGTGGTGCGCGATGGGCTGCGCGCGCTGCTGGACATGGCCGACAACCTGCGCGTCGTGGCCGAAGCCGGCAACGGCATCGAAGCGCGCGCCCAGGCGGCTGCGCACCAGCCCGACGTCATCCTGATGGACATCGGCATGAAGGGCGAAAACGGCATCGAAGTGACCCGAACCCTGCTGGATGAAGACCCTGCCCGCGCGGTACTGATGCTCACCATGCACGACGGTGTCGAGCATGCCCAGAGTGCGCTGAAGGTCGGCGCGCGGGGCTATGTACTGAAGGATGCGCCTTCTGCCGAGATCATCGCCGCCATCCGCACGGTGCATGGCGGCGGAACCTACCTGAGCCCTGCGGTGGCGAAGGCGCTGTTCCAGGCACCGGTGGCGCGCACCCTGCTGTCTGACCGCGAGCGCGAGATCCTGGTCTTCCTCGGCCAGGGCCATTCCAGCAAGCACATGGCCAACCGGCTGGATCTGAGCGTGCGCACTGTCGAGTCGCACCGCCAGAGCATCCGCCGCAAGCTCAACCTGGCCGGACAGGCCGAGCTGATCAAGTACGCGGTCGAGAACGCCAGCAAGTTCAAGGACTGAAGCCAGACCGGCCCTGTGCGGCTGGCGCGCCACCCTTGTCAGGGTTTGTGCCGAGCGGGTATTCGAGTGCGTATTGACGCGCATTGTTGGTGCGTAGTGCGACTGTGGACGCCCCAGCCGAGGGCGCGCACACTGCGGCCGGCCTTGAATGCGCTGCGCTCAGGCGCACGACCACACACCCCCGGAGATTGTCCATGAAGCTGCTTGCCAAGTCCCTCAGCGCCCTGTCGCTGGCCTGCGTGATGACCCTGTCCCATGCGGCCGAGCCGATCAAGATCGGCGTGTCGGGCCCATTCACCGGCGGCTCGTCGTCGATGGGCGTGAGCATGCGTGATGGCGTGCGCCTGGCCACCACCGAAATCAACAAGGCTGGAGGCGTGCTGGGTCGCCAACTGCTGTTGGTCGAGCGTGACGATGAGGCCAAGAACGAGCGTGGCGTGCAGATCGCCCAGGAGCTGATCAACAAGGAGAAGGTCGCCGCCACGGTGGGCTTCATCAATACGGGCGTGGCCCTGGCCGCGCAGCGCTTCTACCAAGAAGCCAAGATTCCGGTGATGAACAACGTGGCAACCGGCTCGCTGGTGACCCGCCAGTTCGACGATCAGCCCGAGAACTACATCTTCCGCAACGCCGCACACGACAGCATCCAGGCGCCGATGATCGTGGAAGAGGCCATCACCCGCCGCGGCTTCAAGAAGGTGGCCATCCTGGCCGACAGCACCAACTACGGCCAACTGGGCCGTGCCGACCTGGAAAAAGCGCTTGACCTCAAGGGTATCAAGGCGGTTGCCACCGAAAAATTCAACATCAAGGACGTCGACATGACGCCCCAGCTGCTGAAGGCCAAGGAAGCTGGCGCCGAAGTCGTGCTCACTTATGCCATCGGCCCCGAGCTGGCGCAGATTGCCAACGGCATGACCAAGCTGGGCTGGAAGGTGCCGATGATCGGCAGCTGGACGCTGAGCATGGCCAACTACATCGACAACGCCGGCCCCGGCGGTGAAGGCGCGCGCATGCCGCAAACCTTCATTCAAGAGCCGACCACGCCCAAGCGCCAGTCTTTCATCATCAACTACCTGAAGACCTTCAACCCCAAGAACGCCCGCATCGATTCACCGGTGTCGGCCGCCCAGGGCTACGATTCGATCTTCCTGCTGGTTGCGGCCATCAAGCAAGCCAACAGCACCGATGGCCCCAAGATCAAGGCCGCCCTGGAAGACCTGAAGTCGCCGGTTGAAGGGGTGGTGACCACCTACAACAAGCCCTTCAGCGCCAAGGACCACGAGGCCATCACCGCCAACATCCCGGTGTTCGGTGAAGTCAAGGGCCAGCGCGTTGTCTACGCCTACCCCGAAGACCAGAAGAAGGCCTCGGAAGTGCGCCTGAAGGACGTCAACGCCAAGGGCGCCCTGGTGGTCGAGAAGAAGAAGTAAACCCGCGCCGGCGCGCCAGCCTGGCGCGCCCAGCGACCGCACACCGCGTTGGCCCGCCAGGGCTTTCGCGGTGTGTTCTTGTGAACGCAGCCAGGACCTCCCATGCAGATCCTCACCCAACTGGTGTTCAGCGGCATTGCCCTGGGCATGATCTACGCGGTCATCGCCTTCGGCTACCAGCTGACCTTCGCCACGTCCGACACCCTCAACTTCGGCCAGGGTGATGCCCTGATGCTGGGCGCGCTGGTCGGCCTCACGCTCGTGGGGCTGGGCGTCAACTACTGGCTGATGATCCCGCTGGTGTGCCTGTTCGGCGCGCTGCAGGGCGCAGTGGTCGAGCGCATCGGCGTGCGGCCGGCCATCAAGATCAAGAGCGAGTTCGGCTGGATCATGTCCACCATCGCGCTGGGCATCATCTTCAAGAACGTGGCCGAGAACGTGTGGGGCCGCGACGACCTGAAGTTCCCGTCGCCGCTGCCCGAATCGCCGATGAAGTTTCTGAACGCCAACGTGCTGCCGATGGAAATCCTGGTGGTGGTGGGCGCCGTGGCCATGATGCTGGCCGTCGAGCTGTTCAACCGCCGCTCGATCTACGGCAAGGCCGTGGTGGCCACCTTCAACGACCGCGACGCGGCCAAGCTGATGGGCATCAACACCGGCCTGGTGATCACCTTCAGCTACGCCCTGTCGTCGATGAGCGCGGCCTTTGCCGGCGTGCTGATCGCCCCGCTCACGCTGACCGGCGCCACCATGGGCGCAGTGCTGGGCCTGAAGGCCTTTGCGGTGGCCATCATCGGTGGCCTGACCAGCGGCATGGGCATCATCCTGGGCGGCATCATTTTGGGCATCGCCGAAACCACCACCGGTTTCTACATCTCAACCGGCTACAAGGATGTGCCCGGCCTGGTGCTGCTGCTGGTGGTGCTCGGGGCGCTGGCGATGATGCTGGCGGTGGAGCTTTTCAACCGGCGCTCGATCTACGGTAAGGCCGTGGTGGCGACCTTCAACGACCGCGACGCGGCCAAGCTGATGGGCATCAACACGGGCCTCGTCATCACCTTCTCCTATGCACTGTCCTCGCTCACCGCAGCCTTCGCCGGCGTGCTCATCGCACCCCTCACGCTGACCGGAGCGACCATGGGCGCCGTGCTCGGCCTCAAGGCGTTTGCCGTGGCGATCATCGGCGGACTGACCAGTGGAATGGGCATCGTGCTCGGCGGCATCATCCTGGGCATTGCCGAGACGACCACGGGCTTCTACCTGAGCACTGGCTACAAGGACGTCCCCGGCCTGGTCCTGCTCCTCGTGG
>JANOAQ010000287.1:0-8366 GCA_031411195.1 Burkholderiaceae bacterium
CCGGCCTGACGACTGTGAACGTCGAGTTCAAGGACGGCAAGCTGGTCGAGATGGCCGGCACCGAGAAGCACTACCAGGCCGATCTGGTGCTGCTGGCCATGGGCTTCACCAATCCCGTCGCCAGCGTGCTTGATGCCTTCGGCGTGGCCAAGGATGCGCGCGGCAATGCCAAGGCCCACACCGACGAAGGCGGCTACCGCAGCAATGTCGACAAGGTCTTCGTGGCCGGCGACATGCGCCGCGGCCAGAGCCTGGTGGTCTGGGCCATCCGCGAGGGCCGACAGGCCGCGCGCGAGGTGGATGCCTTCTTGATGGGGGCGACGACGCTGCCGCGGTGACGCCCCTGGGGTAGTCCCTTCCCCTGTTTGAAGGGGAACTGCTCATGCACATGAATGACGCGCTTCGGCGGGGGTGGCGCTGAAATGAAGGCCTTCAATTTGTGTGCCTGGGAGCCCGTCATGTCTTTGAACACCTTCATCCGCGCCGCTGTCACCGTTGCCGCAGCGCTGGTCACCAGCGTGCCCGCTCAGGCTGCCCCCACCCTGATCGGCGACACGATCTCGTTCATGCGTGCCTACCCGAACCCCAGCACGCAGTACGGCAATGCCATATCCAACACGACGGTGGCCGCCGGATCCTCCGATGCCGTGGCGTGGTCTTTCGGAAGCGGTCCCGCGCTGGTCAGGTTCGATCCGGAGGCCAGCAGCATCAGCTTCAACTTTCTGGTGACAAACGGTATGGTCGGTTCGGGCTCGACCTTCGACGGCTACGTCATCAGTGGCATCGATGCGCAGATCGATGCACTGTCCATCCTTTTCAACAACACCGGCGCCAGCCTGGTGTCGCTGACGAACACCTCGCACGGCTTCAATCTCAACCTTGGAGGCTCGCTTTCAGGCACGTTGGTGGTAGGCCTGCAACTGCACAACCCGATCGTCACTACCGTGCCCGAGCCGGCGTCGCTGCTGCTGGTGGCGCTGGGCTTGCCGGCCTTGCTGCTGGCCCGCCGCCGCCGGTCGGGTACAGCGTGACCGAATGACGACCCAAGAAAAATAACTGCTCAGGGCCAGCGCTCGGCGCTGATGTGATGCTCTCAGCCACTGCGCACCAACTCTCCGACGACGGCTTCGACCGCATCGTGGCTGGCCTGTACGACGCGGCCACCGGCGGCCGCCCCTGGGCCACGGCGCTGGATCCGATCCAACTCGTGTTCGGCGCCCGCGCTGTGATCCTGCACACCACCGACCTGGTGGACGGTCGGCTGCTGTCACTGGAGGTTGCCGGCGAGCGCATGGAGGGCGTCGCCTATGACTACGTCGCCAACTGGGAGCGGCGTGATCCGCGCAAGCAGGTCGTGCTGCAGCGCGGTGCCGAGGGCATCGGCCAGTGGCTGCACAGCAACGAGTTCCACGACGCCGACTTCAGGCGCCACAACGCCTTTTATCGCCACTTTCTCGCGGGTGCCGAAGCCGGTGATACCAGCCTGAAAGTGATCGGCCTGGACGAGCGCACTGTCACAGGATTTGCACTGGAACTTCATGCATCGCGCGGGCCACTGGACGCCGATGAACGTGAGCTTGCGCGCCGGCTGGGCGTGCATCTGGAGCGGGCGCTGCAGGGGCGAGAGCGCTTTCGCCGGCTGAAGGCGCTGTCGCTGATCGGGCACCAACTGCTGGAGTCTTTCGGCTACCCGATGTGGCTGCTGGCTGCGGACCGTGAAGTTCAGTTTGCCAACCCGGCCGCGTTGGCGGTGGACGTCAAGGAACAGCCGGTGCGCCGCCTGCAGGGCCGGCTGCGGCTGGCCGATCCAGCCGATGATCGCCGGCTGAGCGTGCTGCTGCACGAACTCACGCAGTCTGCCCACCACACGCGTCGGCCGCTGCGCCTGGGCGGTGCGGACGGCAACGATGCGGCTTGGCTGCACCTGTCGGTGCTGGACCCCACCCAGGTGATGGGCCATGCCTTCGGAACCGAGCGCTGCATCGTCGCCACGCTGTTCAGCCCGGCGCAGGTCAGCGCCTTGGACCCCTTCGCCTTGGCGCAAATGTTCGAGCTGACCCCGGCCGAAGCACGCGTTGCCACCTTGCTGGGTGAAGGCATGGAGCCTGCAACCATCGCCGAGCGCCTGAACGTGCGCGTGACCACCGTGCGCACCCATTTGCGCCGGGTGCTGGCGGCGCTGGGCCAGAAGCGCATGGTCGACGTGGTGCGCGTGCTGCGCGAAGGCCAGGCACTTTGGGCGGTTGCGCCAGTCCAGCCAGCTCAGCCGGGCAGCGCGTCGCCACAGTGAGGCTCCGTCTTGCGGTGCCGACCAGGCGCCCGAAACAGTGCCCTACCCCGCCGAATCAGTGCTATCCCGTACGGATTCGCCCTGCGTGCGACAATTCCGGGAGCTTTGCTTTCGGCCTGCCGTGCCTGCCTGTCCGGGTTGGGTGATCTGGCCGACACACCCCCTTGAATCCTGACCCGCTGATCGAGATCGACCACGTCACGTTTGGCTACGACGCCAGTCGCACCATCCTGAACGACGTCAGCCTGCGCTTTGCGCGCGGCAAGGTCACGGCCGTGCTCGGCGGCTCGGGTTGCGGCAAGACCACGCTGCTGCGCCTGATCGGCGGCGTGCACGGGGTCAACAGCGGCCGGGTGGTGTTCGACGGCGAAGTCATCGACCACCGCAACCACCCGCAGCTCTACCGCCTGCGCCGCCGGCTGGGCATGTTGTTCCAGTTCGGGGCGCTGTTCACCGACTTGACCGTCTTCGACAACGTGGCCTTTCCGCTGCGTGAGATGACCGACCTGCCCGAGCCGCTGATCCGCGACATCGTGCTGATGAAGCTCAATGCCGTCGGCCTGCGCGGTGCGGCGCACCTGAAGATTGCCGAGGTGTCGGGCGGCATGGCCCGGCGCATCGCGCTGGCCCGCGCCATCGCGCTCGACCCCGAACTCATCATGTACGACGAGCCCTTCGCCGGGCTCGACCTCATCAGCATGGGCGTAGCCGCCAAGCTCATCCGCACCCTCAACGACGTGACGGGCGCCACCTCGCTGGTGATCAGCCACGACGTGCCCGAGTGCATGGCCATCAGCGACTGGGTGGTGTTGATGGCCACCGGCGGGCGCATCGTGGCCCAGGGCACGCCGGCTGAATTGATGGACAGCACCGACCCCGAAGTGCGCCAGTTCGTGCGCGGTGAGCCTGACGGCCCGGTGAAGTTTCACTACCCCGCCAAGGCCATGGCCGACGACTTCGGCCTGGGGGCGCGGCCATGATGGGCTTGGTGCAGGCGGTGGGTGCGCGCGCCCTGGCTTCGTTTCAGGGCCTGGGCCACGCGGCCATCTTCTTTGTCGGGCTGCTGGGCGTGCTTCCGCAATCGCTGCGCCGCTTCGGCCTGGTGCTCACGCAGGTGTATGCCATCGGCAACCGGTCACTGGTCATCATCCTGGCCTCGGGCCTGGCGGTGGGCTTCGTGCTGGCGCTGCAGATGTACTACGCCCTGGTCACCTACGGCGCGGCAGAATCGCTGGGCCTGGTGGTCAACTTGAGTCTGGTGCGCGAACTGGGCCCGGTGGTCACGGCGCTGTTGTTTGCCGGCCGGGCCGGAACGTCGCTCACCGCCGAGATCGGCCTGATGAAGGCCGGCGAGCAACTGGCCGCGATGGAACTGATGGCCATCGACCCGCGCGCCCGGGTGCTGGCGCCGCGTTTCATCGGCGGCATCATCAGCATGCCGCTGCTGGCCATCCTGTTCTCTGCCATCGGCATTTTGGGTGCCTGGGTGGTGGCGGTGGGGCTGATCGGCATCGACGCCGGCAATTTCTGGTCGATCCAGCAGAACAAGGTCGACATCTGGCGCGATGTGGGCAACGGTGTCGTCAAGAGCGCCGTGTTCGGGGTCGTCTGCACCTTCGTGGCGCTGTACCAGGGCTACGAGACCCAGGCCACCCCCGAAGGCGTGGCCTACGCCACCACCCGCACGGTGGTGATCTCGTCGCTGACCGTGCTGGCCATGGATTTTGTCCTCACCGCGTTGATGTTCTCCACGCCGTGAGCGACCGACAACAGGGAGTTTGAAATGGCAAAACGAGGCATCGAAACCGCCGTGGGCTTGTTCGTGCTGATGGGGCTGGCCGCGCTGGTGTTCGTCGCGCTGAAAGCGGCCAACCTCACCAGCTTCGGCCAGGGCGCGACCTACACCGTGACCGCCCGCTTCGACAATATAGGCGGCCTGAAGGCCCGCGCGCCGGTGCGGTCGGCCGGGGTGGTGGTGGGCCGCATCACCGGCATCAGCCTGGACGCCAAGACCTTCCAGGGCGTGGTGACGATGGAGATCGACCGCGGCTACCAGTTCCCGAAGGACAGCTCGGCCAAGATCCTGACGGCCGGGCTGCTGGGCGACCAGTACGTGGGCCTGGAACCCGGCGGTGAGGTGGACAACCTGGCGCCGGGCGGCAGCATCAAGCAGACCCAATCGGCGGTGGTACTGGAGAACCTGATCGGCCAGTTTCTCTTCAACAAGGCCGCCGATGCCGGCGCTGGTGGCGAGGGCAAAAAGCCATGAGCCGCACCTTTATGCCCGGCTGGCTGCGCGCCGCCGCAGCCCTGTTGCTGGTGGCACTGTTGGGGCTGGGTGGCTGCGCCACCGTGCCCGACAGCGCAGCCCACGTCCGCGACCCCTGGGAGGACATGAACCGGCGCGTATTCGCCTTCAACGAGGTGATCGACCAGGTGGCGGTCAAGCCCGCAGCGCTGATCTACCAGGGCCTGGTGCCCAGCCTGGTGCGCAAGGGGGTCAGCAATGTGTTTGCCAATGTGGGTGACGGCTGGACTGCCGCCAACCTGCTGCTGCAAGCCAAGCCGCGCCAAGCCCTCGAAATGGGTTTTCGCACCTTGGTCAACACCACCATCGGCTTGGGGGGGCTGATGGAGGTTGCCGAAGAGATGGGCCTGGAGCGCTTTACTTATGAAGACTTCGGGCAGACGCTGGGCTATTGGGGCATCAAGAGCGGGCCCTACGTGATGCTGCCCCTGTTGGGCCCGTCCAATCTGCGTGACACCGTGGCGCTGGCGGCCGATTTCAAGGATTCAGCCGCCAGCGTGCTGTGGCGCGAGCCCCGTGACCGCAATGCCGCCTCCGTGTTGCAACTGCTGGACACCCGCGTCAGGTTGCTCAACGCCGGGCGGGTGCTCGACCAGATCGCGCTCGACAAGTACGTGCTGCTGCGCGACGCCTATCTGGCAAGGCGCAGAAGTCTGATCTACGACGGTGATCCGCCCGAGGACGAAACCGCCCCGGCAGCGTTCAAAAACCTGATCAAGTGAACCGCCAGAGGCCCTGGCGCGTTGAAGTGTGGTGGGCAGCTTGCCCACGGCGAAAGGAAGATCTGATGAAGCGACGTTCGTGGATGGCCTCATTGGCCTTGGGTGCCTTGGTGCTGGCCAGCCCGGTGCTCCGGGCGGAGCCTGTGGCCGCCGATGCCTTCGTCAAGCAGGTATCGGCCGATGTGCTGGACGCGGTGAAGGCCGACAAGGCCATCCAGTCGGGCGATGTGGGCCGGATCCGCGCGCTCGTGGACGCCAAGGTCATGCCGCATGTCAACTTTCAGCGCATGACGGCCAGCTCGGTCGGCCCGCAATGGCGCAGTGCCACGCCTGACCAGCAAAAGCGGATGTTGGTGGAGTTTCAGACCCTGATGGTCAATACCTACTCGGGCGCGCTGACCCAGGTGAAAGACCAGGCGGTGGTGGTCAAGCCGCTGCGCGCAGGGGCTGACCAGTCCGAGTTGGTGGTGCGCAGCGAGGTGCGCGGCAAAGGCGACCCCATCCAGCTGGATTACCGGCTCGAAAAAGCCGGCGACGGCTGGAAGATCTACGACGTCAACGTCGGTGGCTTCTGGCTGGTCGAGGCCTACAAGGGCCAGTTTGCCAAGGACCTGGGGCAAGGCGGCATCGACGCGCTGATCAGCACCCTGGCGGCCAAGAACAAGTCCCTGGCTGCGGCCAAGAACTGAACCTGCCCCATGGCCAATCGCACGGATGCCGTGGCCCTGCCCGAGCGCCTGACCATGGGCGAGGCCCGGGCCACCCTGGCCCAGCTTCAGGCCGCCCTGCTAGTGGCCCAGGCGCCGGTGATCGATGCGTCGGCCCTGCGTGATCTGGACACCGCCGCCGTGGCCCTGCTGCTCGATTGCCAGCGCCAGGCCCATGCGCGCGGGCTCACCCTGCAGGTGGTGGGCGCGCCCCCGAAGCTGGCGCAGTTGGCGCGCCTGTACGGGGTGGATGCGCTGCTCGGCCTGCAGGCAGCGGCTGCGGCAACGCAGGCCTGATCAGCGCCCGTCGCCGGCGTCGTTGGCTGGAATGGCCGGCAGCGCGTAGCGCTTGGCGCGCAGGTTGCGCTTGATCTCCTGCATCAAGGGCCGCAGCGACGGGCCCAGGCGCAGTGCCACGCCAGTGGTGAGAATGTCGATGATGGTCAGGTGCAGCAGGCGCGACACCATGGGGCTGTAGCGGTCGAAATCTTCAGGGTGGTCGGCCGCCAGCAGCACCTGGTTGTGGCTTTGCGCCAACTGCGCCAGGGGCGAGCCGCTGGCGGTGATGACGACGACACTGGCGCCCTTGCGGCGGGCGATGTCAGCAGCGTCGATCAGGTCGCGGCTGCGGCCCGAGTTGCTGATCACCACCACGCAATCGCCCGGACCCAGCATGGTGGCTGCCATCAGTTGCACATGGCCGTCGCTCACCGCACTGGCGTTCACGCCCAGGCGGAAGAACTTGTGCTGCGCATCCTGGGCCACGATGCCCGAGTTGCCGACGCCGTAGAACTCGATGCGCTTGTTCGCCTGGCCCGCCTGCGTGAGCAGAACGATGGCGCGCTCGAAGGCATGGCCGGCCGCGTTGTTGCGGTACTTCAGCATCGCCGCCACGGCGTTGTCGATCACCTTGACGATGAGATCACCCGGCTTGTCGTCTTCATCGACGGCGCGGTGCACAAAAGGCACGCCTTCGTTCACCGTGCCGGCCAGCTTGAGCTTGAAATCGGCCAGCCCGTCGTAGCCCACGCTGCGGCAAAAGCGCACCACGGTGGGTTTGCTCACATGGGAGCGGTCGGCCAGTTCACTGATGGGCAGCGTGGCAAAACTGCGCGGGTCGGCCAACTGCAGCCGCGCCACCCGCTGCTCGGCCGGCGGCAACGCCGGCATCGAAGCCTTCACACGTTCCAACATCGACATCATTGTCTCCAGCACTTTTTATATCGACGCTCCACCACTAGCCAGCAGGCGCCGCGGAACCGGCTCCGCCGGGCCGCCGGCGACGCCCCCTTGAGGGGGCCGGCGAAGCCGGTAGGGGGTGGGTCAAGTCTCTTCGTCCCACGTGCAACCGTCGCGGGCCACCATGGCGCTGGAAGCGGGCGGGCCCCAGGTGCCTGCGGCATAGGACCGCGGGCCATTGGGATCGGCCGCCCAGGCCAGCAGGATGGGCTCGACCCAGCGCCAGGCCTGCTCTTGCTCGTCGCTGCGCACAAACAGGTTCAATCGCCCGGCGATGGCGTCCATCAACAGGCGCTCGTAGGCGCCCACGCGCTCGCTGGCGAAAGCCTTGTCGAAGTCGAGGTCGAGGCTGACCGGTGCCAGCAACTCGCCCAGGGCACCGCCCTTGGCGGCGAGCAGGTGCAACTCCAGCCCGTCCTCGGGCTGCAGCTTGATCACCAGCTTGTTGGCGCGTGCCGAGCCAGGAAAAATCGGATGCGGCACCTCGCGGAAGTTGACGACGATCTGCGCGTGGCGCGATGCCAGCCGCTTGCCCGTGCGCAGGTAGAAGGGCACGCCGGCCCAGCGCCAGTTCTGCACCTCGGTGCGCAATGCGACGAAGGTTTCGCAGTGGCTGCCGGGCGGCACCTTCACTTCATCCAGGTAGCCGGGCACCGGCTTGCCGTCGAGCATGCCGGCCTTGTACTGGCCGCGCACCACGTCACGCGCCACGCTCTCGGCGGTGAAGGGTTTCAGCGAGCGCAGCACCTTCAGCTTCTCGTCGCGGATGGCGTCGGCGTCGTTGGTGGACGGCGGCTCCATCGCGATCATCGTCAGCAACTGCAGCGCATGGTTCTGCACCATGTCGCGCAGCGCACCGGTGGTGTCGTAGTAGTCGCCCCGCGTGCCCACGCCCAGGCCCTCGGCCAAGGTGATCTGGATGTTGGCGATGCTTTCGCGGCGCCACAAAGGCTCGAACAAGGCATTGCCGAAGCGCAGCGCCATCAGGTTCTGCACCGCCGGTTTGCCCAGGTAATGGTCGATGCGAAAGGCCTGTGTCTCGCTGAACACCGAGCGCACCACGCGGTTGATCTGCAGCGCGCTGGCCAGGTCGTGGCCGA
>JANOAQ010000288.1:0-10815 GCA_031411195.1 Burkholderiaceae bacterium
GGTGTTCGTGATGGCTGCGCGGGTGCGCGACCTGTTGGCGCTGTGGCGCGTGCTGGCATTTGGTGCTGGCGGGCACGACTGAATTGTGCGGCCCCTGGTAAACGGCACGTGGGGGCACTGACGCCCCGCGCGGCCGGTCGGGTTCAGACCCTGGCCGCGCCCATGCCGAAGATGCGCACAGCCTGGGTCACCACCTCGGCTTGACCGTGCAGCGAAGCGGCCGCAGCGGCCAGTTCTTCCACCATCGCTGCGTTCTGCTGGGTCAGGCTGTCCAGTTCGGTCACACCGGAATTGACCTGTGCAACGCCCTTGGATTGTTCGTGGGTCGCGGCGCTGATCTCGGTGAGCAGCGCGTGCACCCGCTGCACCGCTTCCTGCGTCTGGCGGGTGGTGACGCCGGTCGCGTCAGCCAACTGCGTACCCGTCTCGATCTTGCTGGATGCGTCCTCGATCAGCACCTTGATCTCGCGCGCCGCGCTGCTGGTGCGTTGGGCCAGGGCGCGCACCTCGGCCGCTACCACCGCAAAGCCGCGGCCCGCTTCGCCAGCGCGGGCCGCTTCGACGGCCGCGTTCAAGGCCAGGATATTGGTCTGGAAAGAGATGCCATCGATCACGCCGATGATCTCGCCGATGCGGTGCGACGAGTTGCGGATTTCACCCATGCGGTCGGCCACATTGCGGGCGGCCACGCCTCCCCGTTCGGCCAGGCCAGCAGCTTCGCCTGCCATGGTGGCGGCGGCACCCGCCGTATCGGCGGTCTGGCGGATGGTGCCGGTGATCTGCTCCATCGACGCGGCGGTCTGCTGCAGGTTGCTGGCCTGCGATTCGGTGCGGTTGCCCAGGTCATGGTTGCCTTGGGCAATCTCGCGGGAGGCGAGCGTGATGCCTTCGACCTCTCGGCGAACATCGCCGACGATGGCTTGCAGGTTGACGTTGAGTTGGGACAGGCCACGCGCCAATTGACCAACTTCGTCCTGCTGCCGGGCCTGCATGGTTTGCGACAGATCGCCATCAGACATCCGCCTGGCCACGGTGATGGCCGCCCGAAGTGGGCGCAAGGCTTGCTCGCGAATCCAAAGCGCCGCTGCGCCGCCAATCAGCAGGCTGACAGGCAAGGAGACCCAAAGTCCAAGGCTCTGCAGCGCCGTTGCGACCAAGGCGGTCAGGGTGGCGCCCGCCATGGCAATGAACGCCAGCCGGCCGCCCAGCCCTGGGCGCAGCCCGCGTTTCAGGCGGGCCAGCAAGCCGTTTTGCTGAACCTCCCCATGGTGCAGGGTGTGGGTGACCCGATTTGAGGCCGCCTGCTCGCGCATGCAGGCATACAAGGCCTCGGCCTGGTCCACTTCATGACGACTGGGGGCCGTGCGGACCGACATGAAGCCCGTGACCCGGCCGGCATCGAGCACCGGTGTGACATTGGCGCGCACCCAATAGTGGTCACCGTTCTTGCGGCGGTTCTTCACCAGCGCGGTCCAGGGCTCGCCGGCCTTGAGCGTGGCCCATAAGTCGCGAAAAGCCTCGGCCGGCATGTCGGGATGCCGCACCAGGTTGTGTGGCTGTCCTACAAGTTCATCGCGCCCATAACCGCTCACCTCGATGAACGCAGGATTGCAATACGTGATGCGGCTTTGCAGGTCGGTGGTGGACACCAAAGTGGTGCCCGGTGCCAGTGGGTATTCGCGCTGTGTGACGGGATGGGTGTGGCGCATGGTGGACCTGGTCGAGTTGCCGGCGGACGGTCTGGCAGGGCACTGCCGCCAATCTGGCCCCGTGCCTTGTCTATCGGTTCAAAGCATCCGGTCGGATACCCGTGCTTTGTGGGGACCTATCGCTAACCAGCGTCAGGGTTTGCCCTGGAATCGAGCGGTGTCCTGCGGCCTTTCGGCGGGCCTGCAGTTGCCCGGTTCCCTGCCCGTGGTCCGCTATCCTTCGAACCATGTTCAAACGCTGGTTCAGCCGCCCTGATCCCGTCCGCCTGGGCGTGTTGATGGTGTGCACGGGTAATTTGTGCCGCTCGCCCATGGCCGAAGCCGTGCTGCGCAGCAAGTTGCAGCGTGCGGGGCTGGGCGAGGCGGTAACCGTGGATTCGGCAGGTACCCACGGATTCAAGCGCGGCACGCCCGTTGATGCGCGCGCCCTGGCGCAAGCAGGCCGGCGTGGTTATGCCTTGCAAGGCCGCAAATCGCGCCCGCTGGTGCCTGAGGACTTCACCCGTTTTGCGCTTCTGCTGGCCATGGACCACAAAAACCTCGATTTTTTGCACGACAGATGCCCGCCGGGCGAACAGCACCGCGTGGCCAGCTTGTTGTCTTTCCTGCCGCAAGCCCCTGCCGACGAGATTCCCGATCCCTACTTTGGCAGCGTGGCCACTTTCGACGCGGCACTCGACCTGATCGAGCCCGCTTGCGACGGCCTGCTGCACGTCCTGCGACAACGCCTGACTGCACCCACCTGAGCGCTTGATCGGCGTCAATGCCGAGCAAATTAGTCGGGATCAGTTATACTTGACTGCATCAGTCGGGTACCAGAAATCGCGTCGCCTTCGGGCCCGGGCGCACCGACCCCCTCAGGAGAAATTTCATGCGATTGACCACCAAAGGCCGGTTTGCCGTCACGGCGATGATCGACCTGGGGCTGCGCTCGAACAACGGGCCAGTGGCCCTGGCGGCCATCAGTGCCCGCCAGCAGATTTCGCTGTCCTACCTGGAGCAGTTGTTCGGCAAGCTGCGCCGGCATGAATTGGTCGAATCGACGCGCGGCCCGGGCGGCGGCTATACGCTGGGCCGCAAGAGCGACATGATCACCGTAGCCGACATCATCGTGGCGGTGGATGAGCCCATCGACGCCACCGGTTGTGCCGGCAAGGAAAACTGCATGGGCGACGATGCCGGCCGCTGCATGACACACGACCTGTGGGCCAGCCTGAACCAGAAGATGATCGAGTACCTCGATTCCATCTCGCTCAAGAAACTGGTCGATGAGCAACTGGCCAAGGGCATCTCGATCGAAGAGGTGCCCATCAAGCGCGCCATTTCCACCGTGCCGGTGGTCAAGCCCATCAAGGTGACGGCGCCCAATTCAGTGTTTGCCCTGGGCAATTCCTTCAACAAGTAAGTTCACACCATGACCCCGCATTTCCCCATCTACCTCGACTACGGCGCCACCACGCCGGTTGACCCGCGCGTTGTCGACGCCATGGTTCCCTGGATGTATGCGCACTTCGGCAACCCGGCATCGCGCAGCCATGCCTGGGGCTGGGAGGCCGAAGAGATCGTCGAAAAATCGCGTGAGCAGGTGGCCGCGCTGGTCAACGCCGATCCGCGCGAGATCGTCTGGACCAGCGGCGCCACCGAGAGCATCAATCTGGCCATCAAGGGCGCTGCGCAGTTCTACAAGACCCGCGGCAAGCACATCATCACCCTCAAGACCGAGCATAAGGCGGTGCTTGACACGGTGCGTGAGCTTGAGCGCCAGGGCTTCGAGGCCACTTACCTGGACGTCGAACCCAATGGGCTGGTCGACCTGGACAAGCTGAAGGATGCGATCCGCCCGGACACCATCCTGGTGTCGGTGCTGTTCGTCAACAACGAGATCGGCGTCATCCAGGACATCCCCGCCATCGGCGCGCTGTGCCGTGAGCGCGGCATCATCTTCCACGTCGATGCGGCCCAGGCCACTGGCAAGGTGGCGATCAACCTGGCGCAGTTGCCGATCGACCTGATGAGCATGTCGGCCCACAAGACCTATGGGCCCAAGGGGCAGGGCGCGCTGTTTGTGCGGCGCAAGCCGCGCATCCGCATCGAGGCACAAATGCACGGTGGCGGGCATGAGCGCGGCATGCGCTCGGGCACGCTGGCCACCCACCAGATCGTGGGCATGGGCGTGGCCTTCGACATCGCCCGGCAAGAGATGGCTGTCGAAGGCGAGCGCATCCGCAAGCTGCACACCAAGCTGGTGAGCGGCCTGTCCGATATCGAGCAGGTGTTCATCAATGGGGACATGCAGCACCGCGTGCCGCACAACCTGAACATCTCGTTCAACTATGTCGAAGGCGAGTCGCTGATCATGGGTGTCAAGGGCCTGGCGGTGTCGTCGGGCTCGGCCTGTACCTCGGCCAGCCTGGAGCCCAGCTATGTGCTGCGCGCCCTGGGCCGCAGCGATGAGCTGGCGCACAGCAGCCTGCGCATGACCATCGGTCGTTTCACCACCGAGGCCGAGATCGACTACGCCGTCAGCACCCTGAAGGACCGGGTCGCCAAACTGCGCGATTTGTCGCCCCTGTGGGACATGTACCGCGACGGCATCGACATCAGCAGCATCCAATGGGCTGCGCATTGACTCACCCCCTTAGCGCCTGCGGCGCTTCCCCTCACGGGGGCGCCCCCAGTGGCCCGGCAAAGCCGGATCCACGGCGGCCACTCGGTGCGTGACGGGGGCTGAAGCTCGTTTCTCGATTTAGGAGTATTGACATGGCATACAGCGACAAGGTCATCGACCACTACGAAAACCCCCGCAACGTGGGCGCCTTCGACAAGGGCGACGACGATGTGGGTACCGGCATGGTGGGCGCACCGGCCTGCGGCGACGTGATGAAGCTGCAGATCAAGGTGAACCCGGCGACCGGGCTCATCGAAGATGCACGCTTCAAGACCTATGGTTGCGGCTCGGCGATTGCCAGCAGCAGCCTGGTGACCGAGTGGGTCAAGGGCAAGACGCTGGACCAGGCGCTGGAGATCAAGAACACCAACATCGCCGAAGAGCTGGCCTTGCCGCCGGTGAAGATCCATTGCTCGATCCTGGCCGAAGATGCCATCAAGGCGGCGGTGGATGACTACAAGTCTCGCCATGCCGGTTCGGTACCAGTGCAGGCCCAGGCTCCGGCCGACAGCGCTGCCCAAAGCCACTGACACCATGGCTGTCACCCTGTCTGAAGCGGCGGCACGGCATGTGTCGCGCTACATCGGCAAGCGCGGCAAAGGCGTGGGCGTGCGTCTGGGCGTGAAGACCACCGGCTGTTCGGGCCTGGCCTACAAGCTGGAATACGCCGACGACGTGACGCCCGAAGACGTGGTGTTCGAAGCCCACGGCATCAAGGTGCTGATCGACCCCAAAAGCCTGCCTTACCTGGACGGCACCGAGCTCGACTTCGTGCGCGAAGGCCTGAACGAAGGCTTCAAGTTTCACAACCCGCGCGAGAAAGACCGCTGCGGCTGCGGCGAATCGTTCCGGGTGTAGCTGAGCCCCCCCGAAGCGCCTTCGGCGCTCCCCCCAGGGGGCGACCCCAGTGGCCCGGCAGAGCCGGTTCCACGGCGTCTGCTTGGTGGGCCGGCGTGTACCTTGGAGTTGGCGGCAGTTCTTGCGCTCGGCCATTGATATGAACCTCAGCGACAACGACTTCACGCTGTTCGGCTTGTCCCAACGCCATGCGCTGGACCGGGCCGATCTCGATCAGCGTTGGCGCGATCTGCAGTCGCGTGTGCACCCCGACCGTTTTGCCAGTGAAGGCGCGGCGGCCCAGCGCATCGCCATGCAGTGGGCCGTGCGGGTGAACGAGGCCTACCAGCGCCTGAAAGACCCGCTCAAGCGCGGCGCCTACCTTTGTGAACTGCGCGGCGCACCCATCCAGGCCGAGAACAACACGGCCATGCCGGGCGCCTTCTTGATGCAGCAGATGGCCTGGCGCGAGGCGCTCGACGACGCGGCCGATGCCGATGCCGTGCAGCAGCTGGACGACGCCGTGGCCGATGAAGAGCGCGGGCTGCTGGCCACGCTGGGCCGCACGCTGGACGCGCAGGCCGATGCCGCTGCCGCCGCGCAGCAGGTGCGCGCGCTGATGTTCGTGGCGCGCTTTCGCGCCGATATCGGGCGCCGCCTCGAAGCCTTGGACCACTGAGCACGGCGTCAGAATTCCCTGTTTCCACCCACAAGAACAAGTACACGATGGCCCTGCTGCAGATCTCCGAACCGGGACAGGCGCCCGATCCACATGCCCGCCGCATTGCCGTGGGCATCGACCTGGGTACCACCCACAGCCTGGTGGCCGCCATGCGCCATGGTGTGGCCGAATGCCTGCCCGATAGCGAAGGCCGGGTGCTGCTGCCGTCGGTGGTGCGCTATCTGGACGCCAAGCGCCGCCAGATCGGTTTCGAGGCCCGCGCTGCGCAGGCCGATGACCCGGAAAACACGCTGGCCAGCGTCAAGCGCTTCATGGGCCGGCGCCTGGCCGATGTGGTCGACCCGGGCCGTCTGCCTTACCGCTTTGTCGACCAGCCCGGCATGGTGGCCATCGACACCCGCGCCGGCATCAAGACCCCGGTCGAGGTGTCGGCCGAGATCCTGGCCACCCTGCGCTACCGGGCCGAAGACACCTTCAACGACGATGTGTTCGGCGTGGTCATCACCGTGCCAGCCTACTTCGACGATGCCCAGCGCCAGGCCACCAAGGACGCCGCGCAACTGGCGGGCCTGAACGTGCTGCGTCTGATCAACGAGCCTACCGCCGCGGCCGTGGCCTACGGGCTGGACAACGCCAGTGAAGGCTTGTACGCCGTCTACGACCTGGGCGGCGGCACCTTCGACATCAGCCTGCTGCGCCTGCAGCGCGGGGTGTTCGAGGTGGTGGCCACTGGCGGTGATGCGGCCCTGGGCGGGGATGACTTCGACCAGGCCCTGGCCGATTGGGCCCTGGCCCAGGCCGGCGCCCAAGCACACAGCGCCCACGACAAGCGCGCCGTGCTGGTGGCTGCACGCGCCGCCAAGGAGGCGTTGACCGACACCGAGCACACCCTGCTGGCCTGCGCCCTGGACGGCCGATCGCTGGCGGTGGCGGTCAGTCGGGCGCAGTTCGACGCGCTGACCAAGCCCCTGGTCGACCGCACCCTGTCTGCCGTGCGCAAGGTACTGCGCGACGCCAAGCTGCAGCGTGATGACGTGGCGGGCGTGGTGATGGTGGGCGGCTCCACCCGCATGCCGGCGGTGCAGGCGGCGGTTGGGGCCTTGTTCGGCCGGCCGCCGCTGACCAACCTCAACCCCGACGAGGTGGTGGCCGTGGGCGCCGCCATCCAGGCCAATGCGCTGGCGGGCAATGCCCAGGATGGCGAACTGCTGTTGCTGGACGTGATCCCGCTGTCGCTGGGGCTCGAAACCATGGGCGGCCTGGTCGAGCGGGTGATCGAGCGCAACACCACCATCCCGGTGGCCAAGGCGCAAGACTTCACCACCTTCAAGGACGGCCAGACGGCCATGGCCATCCACGTGCTGCAAGGCGAGCGTGAGCTGGTGGCCGATTGCCGCAGCCTGGCCCGCTTCGAGTTGCGCGGCATCCCGCCCATGGTGGCCGGTGCGGCGCGCATCCGCGTGACGTTTCAGGTGGATGCCGACGGCCTGCTCAGCGTAGCCGCCAAGGAGCTGGGCTCGGGCGTGGAGGCGTCGGTGGTGGTCAAGCCCAGCTACGGACTGGCCGACGACCAGATCGCGCACATGCTGCAAGACGGTTTTGCCAGTGCCGAAAGCGACATGGCCGCACGCAGCCTGCGCGAGGCGCGGGTCGAAGCCGAGCGCATGACCCTGGCCACCCGCGCCGCCCTGGCCGCCGACGGTGAACTGCTGAGCCAGGGCGAGCACATGGCCATCGAAGCCCTGCTGGTCGATCTGGCCCGCATGGCCACCGGCGAAGACCACGCCGCCATCGACAGCGCCGTCGAGCGCCTGGCCGAAGGCACTGAGGCCTTTGCCGCCGCGCGCATGAACCGCGGCATCCAGGCTGCGCTCACCGGCCGCAAGCTCAATGACCTGTGACCGCTGCTTTTTTGACAGACCCTTCTGACCGAACCCGCCACCATGCCCGTCATCAAGATCCTGCCGCACGCCACGCTTTGCCCGCAGGGCCGTGAGATCACCGCACCGCGCGGCACGTCGGTATGCGAGGCCCTGCTGGAGCACGGTATCGCCATCGAGCATGCCTGCGACATGAGCTGCGCCTGCACCACTTGCCACGTCATCGTGCGCCAGGGCCAACGCTCGCTCAACGAGATCGAAGAGGGCGAAGAAGACCTGCTCGACCGCGCCTGGGGGCTGGAGCCCGATTCACGCCTGTCGTGCCAGGCCATCGTGGCCGATGCCGATCTGGTGATCGAGATCCCGAAGTACACGATCAACCACGCGCGCGAGAACCACTGAAGACGGGCGCCAGCGGCGCCAGGCTCATTCCTGCCGGGGAAAAACCAGGATCATCGTCGGCGGCATGCGGCCATCGGTATCGCGCGGCAGGGTACCGGTGCGGTCGATGGCGCGCAGCACGGTGTCGTCCCAGGCGGTATTGCCGCTGGCCTTGACGATGCGCCGTCCGACGATGCTGCCGTCTGGCGCGCACTTGACTTCCACCTCGGCCACCGGGTTGCCCGGCACGTCAGCGGTCAAGACGATGTTGGGCTTGATGCGTGCCTTGATGCGGCCGGCGTAGGCGGCTGAGGGCGCGGCATCACGCGCTGCCGTGCCGCCCGGGTTGGCGCCGGTGCCGGCGGCGACGCCAGCCTGGCCCAGCATGCGCTTGAGGTTTTCCTCACGCTGCCTGGCCACCAAGGCTTCCTGCGCCTTGGCCTCGCGTTCCTTTTCGGCGGCCTCGCGCTGGGCGGCCAGGTCTTTCTGGCGCTTGTCTTCCTTCGCCTTCTCGTCCTTGGCCAGCTGGTCCTTCTTGCGCTGGGCGGCCTTCTCGTCGACCAGGCGCTTGTCTTCGAGCTTCTGCTTCAGGCGTGCGGCTTCGGCGTCGGCCTTCTTCTGGCGCTCGGCAGTTTCAGCAGCATCCTTGGCGGCCTTGGCCTTGGCGGCCGCGTCGGCAGCGGCCTGTTCCTTCTTCTTGAGCGTGGCTTTCTCCAGGGCGATCTGGGCGTCACGTTCTGCGGCAGTGGGGCCGGCCGGTGGAGGCGCCGGTGTGGGTGCAGGCGCGGGCGCCGGGGCCGGCGCAGGGGCGGGCGGTGGCGGCGGGGCCGGTGTGGGCGCCGGCGGTGCGGCCACCTGGGGTACGGCCGACCACAGCTCCGCGCTGACCACCGCGTCGGGCTTGGGCAAGCGCCAGTTCAGCCCCAGGGCCAGCGCACCCACCAGGCCGGCATGCGCCAGCAAGGCCAAGGCGGCGCCCAGGCCGATGCGGCTGTCCTGGCGCGGCAGCAGCGCGTCGTGCCCCGCTGCAGCAAGTGTCATTCGGGCACCCTGGCGCTGCGCGCCTTCCCGCCGAGCGGGAGTGAGCGCGCCTTCGGGCGGCCGGGCGCCGCGCTCATCCCCCGCCCTGCCGCACCGACAGGCCCACGCGCTGGATGCCGGCGCGCTGCAGTTCGTCCATGGCGCGTACCACCTGCTCGTACTTCACCGCCTTGTCGGCCGAGATGACAACTGGCACTTGCGGGTTGCCGGCCTGCAGGGCTTTCACATCCGTCGCCAATGCCTTGATGGAGCTGGGCCTGGGATCGGCGCCATCGAGCCGCAAGCGCAGCTTGGCATCGGCGCCCACAATCACTTCAACCACGCTGGTGGGCCGCAGCGCGGCCTTGCCCACGCTGGGCAGGTCGACGATGCCGGTGCTGATCATCGGCGCGGTGGCCATGAAGATGATCAACAGCACCAGCATCACGTCGATGAAGGGCACCATGTTCATCTCGGCCATGGCACGCCGGCCTCGGCGGCCGCTTCGGGATACGACGGCAGGCATGGCGGCTTAACGCTGGCCGGCCGCAGGCGGCTGCCCGGCATTGCGCTGCAGGATGTTGGAGAACTCTTCGATGAAGCTCTCCAGCTGGATGGCGATGCGGTCGATGTCGCGGGCGAAGCGGTTGTAGGCGATCACGGCCGGGATGGCCGCGAACAAGCCGATGGCCGTGGCCACCAGCGCTTCGGCAATGCCGGGCGCCACGGTGGCCAGCGTGACCTGCTGCAGGTTGGCCAGGCCGACGAACGCATGCATGATCCCCCACACCGTGCCGAACAGGCCCACATAGGGCGAGACCGAACCGACCGTCGCGAGGAACGACAGGTGGGCCTCGATCGTGTCGAGCTCGCGCTGGAAGCTCGCGCGCATCGCGCGGCGCGCGCCGTCGAGCAGCGCGCCGGCGTCGGTGACGCGGCGCTCGCGCAGCTTCAGGAACTCGCGCATGCCCGAGGCGAAGATGCGCTCCATCGGCGAACCGTCGGTGCGCTTGACGGCATCGGCGTACAGGTCGTTGATGTTCTTGCCGGCCCAGAACTCGCGCTCGAAGTCTTCGTTCGCGCGGCGCGTGCGCTTCAGGCCGAACAGCTTGCTGAAGATCACCGTCCAGCTGGCCAGCGAGGCGATCATCAGCCCGGCCATCACGAGCTGGACGACGAAGCTCGCCTGGGTCACGAGGGTGAAGATGGAGAAATCTTGATTCATGTCAGCCCCTCGCTCGACGGGTACGTCGATCGATCCCCCGAGGGGATGCGGGCCGGCTTGGCAGGGCCGCGAAGGGGCCACTTCGTGGCCCTTGCCCGGCGCTCGGCCCGTCCGCGAAGAGTGATTGATTTCGTCATGGGGACAGTGATTCGACGATCGAATTCGGAATGCGTTGGGGTCTGAAAGTTCCGGCATCGACACAGCCGATGCGGATCGTGCCTTCGGCGAGCAGCGTCTCGCCCTCGGGCGATTGGCGCCACGCCTGCTGCGCGACCGTCATCTGCGCGCGGCCGGCGTGCCGCACCTCGACCGTGACCGCGATACGGTCGTCGAGCCGCGCCGGCCGCAGGTAACGCACCGCGGTTTCGCTGACGATGAACACCGCGCCGGTCTCGCGGCGGCTCTGCTCCTGG
>JANOAQ010000289.1:0-2090 GCA_031411195.1 Burkholderiaceae bacterium
CCTTCAGATCTGCACCAGGTACTCGGGCGCACAAAGCACCAGGTGGATGCTGGCGTACACGCGGTTGAGCTTGCCCGTGTCGGTGCTGGCGCCAATGCTGGCCACGGCGGCGGTGATGGTGGTCAAGGTGTCGGAGGCCAGGCCGTCGGCCGCCAGCAGCAGCGCCACACGGCGCACCAGTGCGCTGGCGTCGGTGGCCAGGGCCAGCTCGGCGCTGTAGTCGGGCACGGTTTCACCGGGGCCATTGGCGATGAAGGTCTGAGCGTAGTTGGCCCAGCCCACCACGGTCGATTCGTTGGTGATCTGGAACTCGGGCGCGGTGACGCCCAGGCTGCCCAGCGGTGAATTGGGTGGCACATAACCGGGCCGGTAGAAGTTGAAGACCGACGGCGCGCGCAAGGGGCTTTGGCCCAGGCGCGTGGCCGGGTCCGACAGGTTGCCAACATCCCACAGGCCGGTCGGTGAGCTGAGCTTGAAGGTGCGCGCCCACTGCACAAAGCGCTGGATCGGCTGGCGAAGACGCCCGCGCGCGGTGTCGCTGGGGGCGGGCGCACGGCGCGCATCGGTGTCGAGCAGCACGGCCTTGATCACCGCCTTCAAGTCGCCCCGAACACCCGAGCCATTGTTGTTGAAGACCGCCGCCACGCGCCCCACATAGGCCGGGCTGGGGTTGCTGCTGACCAGCCGCTGGATCAACTGCCGGCCGATGAAGGCGCCCACGTTGGCATGGTTGGCGATGGTGTCCAGCGCCTGGGCCAAGGCCGCTTGGCCGTTGGTGCCCGCCGCGACCGTGGTGCCCAGGAAGCTCTTGGCACCGCTGGCGTGCAGGGTCGCGTTGAGCACCATGGGCCGCTGAGTCCAGGCGGGGTCGGTTCGGTTGAAGCCGTTGAAATCCCACCCGGTGAGCACGTTGGCCAGGCCGGTGATGGTGTCCTGACCATAGGTGTCGGTCACCACACCACCACGCGGCGTGCCGTCGGCGGCCAGTTCGATCAAACCGATGGAAAACAGCTGCAGCACTTCACGGGCGTAGTTTTCGTCGGGCACGCGGCCCGTGGCTGGGTCGCCCTTCTGATTGCCACGCATGTTCAAGTACACGCCCATCCCCGCCGAAAGCGAGACCGCCTCCAACAAGGCGCGATACGTGCCAAAGGCGTTGGCTTCAAGGGTGTCCACGTAGTTGGCGGCGATGAAACTGCGCCAGCTGACCGGCAGGCCAGCCATGCTGACGACGAAGATTTCGCTCAAGGCCAAGACCACCCGCTGGCGCAGCAGGTCCGGTGACGAGATCAGCTTGCGCCACAAGGTGTTGTCGGTGCCTTGGAAGCCATTGATGTTGGCGACCACGGCGTACCCGCGCGCGACCATCCAGTCGTAGTGGCCTTGTGTTCGGGGTTGATTGAACTGGTCGTCCAGCCACGCGCTGTAGCCCAGCGATTGCACTCGGTTGATCTCGGCGTCGGACGCCGCAAAGCTGGCCTGCGCCAGGAAGCGCGAAGCTTCGGCTGCGCTGGGCACCGCTGGCGGTGGCGGTGACACCGGGGGTGGCGGTGCGGGTGTGACGGCTGCGTCGCCACCACCACCGCCGCCACCACCACAGGCGGCCAGCAGCGCGGCGGCAGAGGCTGCGGCTGTGAGTGAAACGGCGCCAGGTGCAGGATCCACAACCGGTTCGAGTGGTGCAGGTGCAGGGCGAGTGGTGACGTCGTTGCTCATGGTGCGGCCCGGTTGGAGGCAATCAAGCGAAGGCGTTCGGGGTCACGCAAGCCATCAGGATTGAGGCCCTGCGGGCATGATGTCTGACGCCGCCTGCATGCAAGGTTAAGCAGTGCAAATGGCAGGCAAAGAAGCGGCCAAAACTGTGAACAGGTGCGCGGTTGGAAAACGCCGCCGAGGCCGGGTGG
Source organism: Burkholderiaceae bacterium (assembly GCA_031411195.1). Taxonomy (GTDB): domain Bacteria; phylum Pseudomonadota; class Gammaproteobacteria; order Burkholderiales; family Burkholderiaceae_C; genus Pseudaquabacterium. Next base: position 1,905 of record JANOAQ010000289.1, read on the forward strand.
GTCGTTTCGCTTGCGCCGAACAAAGGTCATTCTTAACTGATCGCTAACCGAACGCTTAGGACTGGCCGCAAGCCGTTGCTGACACTGACGACATGCCAGCCAAACACAGCACCAAGGCGCTTTCGGGCACACCCGGCCTGCTCGGTGGCTGGCTCAACCACCACGCGTTCGCAACAGTTCCCGAGG